>NZ_QUDI01000050.1:0-34472 GCF_003477465.1 Parabacteroides sp. AF48-14 | reverse complement strand
TTTTATTTATTGTTTGTGATTCCAATGTATAAAAAAAGCCTGGACTACAAATAGCCAAGCTTTACTTGTGTATAGTCAAGGCTTCTTTGGTCAATCCGTCACCCCCTCTGTTTATGATATCTCTTAAAACGGGCAACACCACAAAGGAAGCCTTTTATCTTTGATAAAACAAACTTATCTGACTTTGATTTTTATGCTTCGCAACATGAAATGGGGGGGGCTGTCCGAAAACCCAATAATTCTACAAGTCAGCAGTAGCAGCCATAAAGATACCCCACTTTTATAGTATGGTTTCAATGCCAAGGACAACAATTTTACGCTTAACAAATTGGATGACCACATCAGGCGTTTGGACGAGCACATCAGCTTGTACATGGAGGAACTTGATGTGTTTGGCCGGGAAGAAGAGCGCAAGTTGTCTAAAGATGAACTTCAACATAAGCTTGAGGCATGCAAGGAACGTTATGAAGAATACCGCAACACCTTGGAGGAATCAGGCGAAAAGCAGATTTCCCTTACTGATCCTGATGCAAGACTCATGAAATCCAATGAGGGATTCTGTGTCGGCTACAATGTCCAGACGGCGGTTGATGCCGACAGTCACATGATTGCCGGCTTTCAGATTACCAACAATCCTATCCTACAAACCATGGCCAGATCACTAATGTTGTGACAGAGGTCAAAAATGACTATAATGTGGAAATACTCAAAACCACGGCAGACAAAGGGTATGAATGTCCCGAAGACCATGCCGAGGCGCTTGCATCAGGAATCGTCTCTAATGTAATACAGCGTGACGGTTCCTGTCGTGAAGTTGTGGAGTTTGAATATCTGGCAGCTGAAATTACAGACGAACAAAAATCAAGCAACAAACCGGAGGACCTGACGGCTTGCCTGCAAGCAGGCGTAATACCCGATGCCTATAAAGGCATTTTGACCGATGCGGAAAAAACAGAAGTCAGAAGAAGAATGACATCGACATCCGATTCCGACATACTCCAGATGAGTCCTGAAGAGATGCGGAAGGAAGCTCTTGAAGGCTTTTTTGTAAGGGACACCGAACGTAATCTGGTGTATTGTCCACAAGCGGAAATCCTTCGACAGAAATCTGTCAAGCGTAATGGGTATATCCGTTACTGCAATAAATTAGCATGTAAAAGATGCAAGAACAAGTGCACCACTTCCAAATTCAAGGAGGCTGGCTTTTATAAGGATATCCTTATAAAACCGGCTGATGGTCGTCGGAATCATGAACCTAAAGATTAAGAGTGTAACACCACACAACCAAGAACTACAGTCTTAAAGAAAGTGGTCCGCTATGTACTTCATCTTGATCAGAAGAAAATGGAAAATCGGAAATGCTTGTCCGAACACCCGTTTGGTACAATCAAACGAGCGTTAGGCCAGTACTATTTCCTTCTGAAAGGATTTGCCAAAGTTGGAGCCGAGATGAGTCTGTACTGTCTCTCCTACAACCTTCGACGTGCTATCAACCTCAAGGGGGTGCCTGCGCTAATAGCTTCACTCTGATAAAAACAGTAAGAGAAGATATTCCTTATAAATCATATACAGCGTGTACTATACAAGCTGCTTTTAAGCTTCATGTCAACCGGTAAAAAACAAGGAACTCCAAAATAAAATTAGAAAAACACAATGAAAGCCTTAGAAACAGCCTTTAGGGGGCTATTCAAAGCGAAATATCTAAGTTCTCGGACAGTCGGGGAGAGTTTTAGCTATTTAATCACAGCCCGTGACCTTACCACTTCATGCTCTATGAACTTACCACATCTGGCTCTGCTATGTTACCACATCGTCACCTGTTATGTATAGCCTCACCCCCGGTGAGAAACCGCCCCTACACATACGGGCACAAAAAAAGCGTGAGTTACTGTTTACGCTTATCTTGCCAATCAGGTCTTCGCATTACCTTTACTGAAGATAAGCAACAGCACTCACGCCATTATCCTATATATACGGCCGAGGGGGCCACCTATATACAAACAATGCACGTGAGCGTTTGTTGCTACCATCTCTCCAGTAAGAATCAAAGTTGCGAAGTTCGATTGGCAAGAGATGATATCTTAAAACGCTTTCCGAAATCAATATGAACCGAGGGCGGGCAGAGGGAAGCACCGGCGCTCCAGGCTTGCGGGTCTTCTGCTGCACTCGCACGGCAAATATAGGGAAAGGTTTCAGGTTTACCAACATTCAGGCAGGTAATTGTTTCACCCGACCGCTGCAAAAGTATGGTTTACTTTGCTTACCGCCATAAAAAGGCGTGGGACAAACCGTGGGACAAATGCATGAAATACCTATCTTTACCCCCGAAAACGACATAAAACGCGGTATCATGAAACACATACTCCTCTTTTTGCTCCTTACCCTCCCCTGCTGCGCCTTCGCACAAGACGAACTCACCGAGGCGGCCCGTACCGCCACGCGGCTGTATGAGACACGGCAATATGACTCGGCCATCGTCCTCTCGCGCCGCATGCTCCGCGAGCTACCCGAACATCCGGCGGGCAATCCGGACACGCTGAAGGAGGCCGTCTCCAACCTCTGCCTCGCCCTGCTGCGTTCGGGCAACGACAGTCGCCGGCCGGAGACGCTGACGGCTTTCTTCGACAGCCTGCGCACCTCCGGGCATCCGTTCCTCTCGCGCTATATGCATCCGCTCCTGCCTGCTGTCTCGGCGCTCAACCACAGCACCGCGAACGACGGCGAGGGAGCCCTCCGCCTGGCAGATGCCTTTGCCGCCACCCCGCCGGCCGACGACTTAGCGCAGGAGCTTTTCGCTGCCGACGCCATGGCGCGCGTCTACAACTATTGGAGCCGGACGCCGCAGGCCGCCATCGCAATGCAGGAACGCGCCGTCGAGGCGCTGCGCCGGGGCGGACGGACGAAGGATGCGCCATACGTGCTGAGTTTCCTCGGCTACTACTACCGCCGCAACGGGGAGTATGAAAAGGCGGCCCAACTCTTCATCGAAGCGATCGAGCGGGGACGGTGGACGAGCGGCAAGGGGGGACACGGCAAGCTTGCCGCCCGGCCGACACAAGGGACGGTCTATGCCTACGCCAACCTGGCAGCGCTCTACAGCTCGTTCAGTCTCAACGACAAGGCGCTCGAGACGACGGCCGACGCGTTGGAGTGTTCCTTAGCGGCGGACAGTTTCCTGTTGAGCGACCTTTGCCGCTTCCGTTCGTTAGCTTTCTCGGAATTGCACCGATGGGATTCGGCTTTCTTCTACAACACCAAGGCGGAGGAGGTAGCCCGACGGACAGGCGACCGGACACGGGTTTACATCTGCCGGCGTACGGCTATCGAGCTGCAACTCTCGGCTGCCGGCGAAGCCGACGGCGGGCCGTACACGGGCCTCGCCCCGGAGCTACTCCGGGAGGCAGCCGCGCTTTATGCCGACAGTACGGCGGCGCGCCTGGTGGACAAGGTGCCGGCGCGTTTCCTCTACGGACAGGTGTTGGCTGCCTCGGGCTCGGTGACTCATGGTATCCGGCTGATGGAGCAGGCGGTGGGCGAGTTGGCGCAGATGGACTGGCAGGAGCAGTATGCCGCCTCGTCGCGCGTCTTGCTCGACTGGTATGCACGGGAAGGACGGTTGCGCGAAATGGCGGCGTTATATCCTGCTGCTATGGCGGCGGCGGATTCGCTGAACCGGGAAGAGAAACTGAACGCCGCTATCGGTGCGAACGTGCGCTACGAGACGGGACGCAAGGAGCAGGAGAACCGCGCGTTGACGGCGGAGGTGGCGTTGAAAGGGCGTACGTTGACGTTAGCATGGGTGTCGACGGGGGCATTAGCGTTCCTGCTGTTGGCGGGCGGGCTCTATTTCCGGCAGCGGCAACGGCTGTTACGCCGGGTCAGCGAGGCGCGCTTAGCACAGATTACTTCTCTCTTGGACGGGGTGCATACGCGGGACGAGCAGTATGCCAAGCTCTCGCAAGTCTTGGGCGAACGGGAACAGGAACTCAAGGAGGCATCGCGCCGGCGGGATATCAGCGAGCTGCATGCGAAACTGTCGAAACCGCTCTCGGGCCCCAGCGAGGTGGCGAACTTCCGGCAGAGCTTCCAGTCGGTTTGCCCGGACTATTTGCCGGCCCTGCACAGCCGGTGTGCCGACCTGACCCGCATGGACGAACTGATCGCCATGCTCCTGTTCCTGAAACTGAACAACGATGAAATCGCCCTCACCTTAGGCATCTCCCGCTCCGGCGTCAACAAAGCCCGCAGCCGCATGCGCAAACGGTTAGGACTGGTCGAGACGGGGGTGGTGTTGGAGGAGTTTTTGCAGGGGTTAGCGGAATAAGCTATCATGCTTCCCAGCTTTAACATCTGAAATAATAGATTGCAAAGAGAGAGACAGAACAGGGAGTTCTATACTTACGACATCGAATATAAGCTCCGGGTCTATCGCCAGGTAATCATGTGAGATAATATTACGGAGTCCGAAAATATCACGCCAGAAGATTTCCTTGTAACATTTCAGGAGATTCCCTCCCGTGAAGGTATCAAGTTTCTTCATAGTCTCGCCTATGGTCTGAAGCCGCATACAGGTTGCATCAAACAAGTTCATGCCTTCGTTCGACAATAATAGTTCCTGTGCACCGGATACACCTTCCATACAGGTCATTGCTAAATTCGTCCTCATGCTGACGAACTCAAGCATATCGAGTGCCGTTGCCTTAGATAAAGATTGCATCTTGTTCGATATTATGCCGGAACAATGCGCGCATTGTGTCGTGCAAAGTGATTACGTCTACTTTCGTATGGAATAGCTGTTCGAGGTCTTCCTTAATATCCATTAAGGTATGATAACTCGTCTTACGCAGCTTCAGGCAAACATCAATGTCACTCCCTTCCCTTTGTTCCCCACGTGCAACAGAACCGAAAAGGCCGAGGGTGACAATGCCATACTTCTCGGCCGAACGGGCTTTGAAGTCACGTAGCATTTCTACTATTTCGGAGGTTGTTTTCATTGCTTTCTTCGTTATTATGTTACAAATATAAGCAAATATCCGTAATAACAACTACCGACGACGCCGTACACTCCGGACCGGGGCGCTCTTCTGTGCTTTGGGGGCTTTTACTTTGACTTCCTTCTGCTTGCTTTCTTTGACGGCTTCTGTTTTCTGGCCGCGGGCGGAGACGGTTGCGCTTTTGGTCTTTTTGCCTTTTGTGTCGGCGGCAAGCTGGGCGGTGTCAGGTTGCAGGTAGAGAGACTTCTCGAAGGTGACGAGCTGGTTCTCGATGCGTTCCTGTTCGCGTTTCAGCGAGTCGGGAGTCGGACAATAGGCTTGCAGAGGCTGGTTCATCAGGTTCTGCGTCTTGAAGATATCGCCCTGGAACATGCGACGGCGGAAGTAGTCGTCGAGCGTGAAGGTCATGGCGTTGTTGATGTTAGACGTCATGATATAGGCGGTGTTGATGTAGGGACGGAGATCTTCGTACGGAATCCAGAACATCGGCATCGTGTTCTGTCCCATATCGTCCACGATCGTCAGGATCGGGCAGATCGCCAGTGTCTTGACATCGAACACGGAGTTGTTCTGGTCGAAGTACCAGGCTTCCTTCACATAGTAGGAACGCACATCGCCGGAAGGGATGTCGCTTTCGTTCACGACAAAGCTGGCCGGTTCGTTATTGGCACCCGCCGTTTCTTCGTAGTAGATACGGCAGCGGTCGAGCATGACTTTCAGGTCGAGCTTGCGGTTGTCGCTGAAGTCCTCGTAGCCGTCCAGGTATTCATAGGCGGAGAGCTTACCCTCGCAGACCAGCTGGAAGATGATGGAGAACAGGTTCATCTGTCCGTTCATCGGCTGGGTGGGATAGTAAAGGGGCGCGTTCTGCTCCTTCGTCAAGTCGATCTGGCGGTAGATGACACGCATCCAACGGGCGTTGCCGACGTGCTGCGTCATCCGTTCGTTCATATCCTGTGCACGCACGGTCAACTCGGGCATGCCGCCTTCTTTATTCTCGTCGGCACGGGCGCCACGACTCGCTTCGGGACCGCGACGTCTCTGCTGTTGCTGTTGCGCGTTGCCGGCTTCCTCCTGCGCCTGCATGGGAAGGGAGGCGAACAGGGCGGCAACGAGGGTTGCTATGTAATAAAAACGTTTCATATCTTTATCTATTTGGGGGCGGGTTTGGAACCTGCCCCTACGTTCGTTAATTTACGATTACTTCAACGGTCGGAATGGTTCGTTCTTTGTTATCCGGACCTAACACTTTCACATGGGTGATGTAGAAGCGCTTGCCTCTTGCCAGGCGACGAATATAGTCTTTCTGGCGTTGTGAGAACTGGCTGCCTTGCGTGACTTCCGGGATGATGTTACCCATCGAGTCGTAGAAGGTCAGCTCGAAGCTCAACACCTTGAACGGCACGTTCAGCAGGTCGTCGTCGATAGCGGCCTGGATGCCGTCGGCTTCCAGCAGGCTTCGTTTGGAGAACTGGCCGCCGCGGAATTTGCGGACGTTGCCGTTCTGGTCCTTATACTCGATAAAAGGCATCGGGTCCGGCAGGGGACGAACGCGGAAAGTCGTCTTCGCCATCTCTACGCTGCGCCCGTCCGCCATCTTGGCATGGACAGAGACGATAGCGTCTGTTCCGACTGTTGCAGGACGCGCTTCCCAAAGGTCGCCTTTACGCGTCAATGTTCCGTTTGTCATCGTGGCCGTCACATTACTGCTCGGTACGCCCGGCACAGCAATACGGATCGGATTGACATATCCTGCATATAATACATTCATCAAGACCGGTGCAACCGTCGCACTCGGCTCGGTCACGAAATATTCGCTTTCAAACTCGCGGCGCATGACGCTTCCGTCGCTACCCGGCATTTCGATATATCCTTTCACCGGATAAGTACCCGGCGTACCGGCTACAGCCGTAAACATGCCGTTCGCATCGTAAGGCAGCTCCTTGCCGTTCACAAAGACGGAAGGACGCTTGGTCGAGTCGACGGCAGAGAGGACGATATTGGCTCTATACTGGCTGCCGCGCATCACGATCTGGCTTTCCGGAATCACCTGTGCAGTGATCTGGTTCACGCGATAGTCGCGCACATCGACACTGCTCAACAGGTTCGACAAGACTTCGCCTTCGGCATAGCGGATGTCGCTCTGCATCTTCGTCAACAAGGTGACGGCTGCCGCTACCGGCATATTCTCGAACAAGGCTTCCTCCCACGTACGGGTGTTGATTCCCGGCTTATGGGGCGCCGTCGTCGACAGGCTTGCTTCGATAATGCGGGTCTTGGCGGAGTCTTCCACCATCTCGCCCAACATCATGCGATAGGCCTCGATGCTTTTACGCAGGTTCTTCCCTTCACCCGAGACAGGCGAGAGCATCACGCGGGAAGCGGCTTCGAGGTCGTCCTTATGGTCGATGTTATTGACATTGGCATTCTTACCGTCGGCAATCTGCGCGATACGCACCTTCAGGTCCTGCACATAGTTGTACAGGCTATCGGAAGCTTCTTTCACCTTCATACCCTTTTCGTACCATTCGCGCACCTTTTCGGGGTTGCTCTGATAATAGTCTTTCAGCTCATTAGTGACAATATCGTTGCGGCTGGAAGTATTATCGATAGAGGTTCGCAAGCTGTCTTCCACCAGTTCGAAACCGTCGAGCACCTCCGACGACACGTTGAGTGCCATCATAGCGATGAACACCAGATACATCAGGTTGATCATCTTCTGACGGGGCGAATTGGGATTATTTGCTATTCCTGACATATTCGATTACTTCATTGGGTTGTTTGAATACGGAGCCTGCTGTTGGTATCCGTACGGCTGCTGATACGGCTGCTGGTAATTCTGCGGTTGCGGCTGTTGTTGCTGCGGCTGCTGTTGGTAAACAGGTTGCTGCGGCTGCGGTTGTGCAGGTTGTTGATAGCCCATATTGACTGTCATGGCCTGCAACAGGCGGCTGTAGACCTGGTTCAGTTCAGCCAGCTGGCGCGTCATCTTTTCCGTTTCGTTACGGAAGACAGAGCTGTCGACTACAGAGCCGTCGTACATTTCGCGGATACGGTTCAGGCCGCCGTTGATATGTTCGATCGATTCGATCTGCGAGCTGATGCTCTTCAGCTGTATTTCGTAGATTGTGTTCAGACCGGAGATATTGCGGTTCAGCATCTCCATCTGCTGCACATAGCCGCGTGAATTCTGGTTGATGCCGTCGGAGTTGTCCGTGATGCTCTTATAGGAATTAAGCAGCGTGTCGGACACGTTGGTCAGCGAGCTGGTCACCTGGCTGAAACGCTCCATGTGTTCGGACATGCCGGAGAGTTGTTCCAGATACTTCTGGGTGGCTTCCGTCAGTTCCGCCATTTTGGAGATCTGTTCGGCTGCGCCGCTCAGCTTCTTGATGCTGTCGGAGAGATTCTTGGTGTCTTCCTCGCTCACATCCAGGCCGAGGTTACCTAAGCCGGAAGCAGGCTTGCCGCCTATGCTGATGTTCAGACCGCTACCGGCCTCATCATCCGTTATATTATCCGCCGCATTCATCATGCCTGCGATCGTACTATTGGCAAAGTCCGGACGGTCCAGCGGGTTCTTAGACTTCAAGACGGGGAACACTTCTTCCCAGTGGTATTCCTTGTTCGGACGTTCGAATGCGGAGATAAAGAATACCAACGCTTCGACCGTCATGGCGATAAAAAGTATCTGGTTACCATACGGCAAGTGTAATAATTTGAACAGGGCGCCGATGATTACGATGGAAGCACCCCAGCTATAACAGAAGTTCAGCACTCGCTTACCCTTTTCGCTGGCGAGGTACATTTCGACTCTGTTCTTATATCTTCTATATTTTCCCATGATTGTATATTTCTTTGTTATTTCTTGCTTTTACCTCTCGAGAAACCGATCTGTGTACGGGCGCAACGGAAACCGATGTAAGAACGTGTTTCGTTCTGGTACTCGAAGGTGCGCATATCCGAACGGATGAACTGTGCCACGTCTTTCCAGGAACCGCCGCGAACGACTTTCTTCTTCATCGCGTACGGGTCTTCCTTAGCCGCGTTATAGCGCAGGTCGGGGTTCATATCGCTCATCTGGCTCGGGCCGGATTCGGAATAAGAGGTCGAAGTCCATTCCGCCACGTTACCCGCCATATCATACAGGCCGAATTCGTTCGGGGCGAAGGAACCGACACGTGAAGTGATCAGATGTCCGTCTTCCGTATAATTGCCTTTTCCGGGCTTGAAGTTACCGAGGAAACAGCCTTTGCTGTTCATCAAGTCGTCACCGGCCCAGGGATATTTGTTTTCGTTCTTGCCTGTACGGGCTGCATATTCCCACTCGCCTTCGGTCGGCAGGCGGAACGGTTCGATCGCCTGTCCGTTAGGGAAGTTCAAGGATTGCTTGAACAAGTCGGTGCGCCATACGCAGAAAGCGGTAGCCTGTTCCCAGGAAACACCCACTACAGGATAATCGTCGTAGCCGGGATGCGAGAAATACATGCGCATATAAGGTTCGTTGTAAGCATTGTTAAAGTCGTTCACCCAGCAGCTTTCATCCGGATAGACATTCACGATGCGGGTATGCAGGAAATCCCAAGGACCGCTCAACTGTCGGGTAATGGTTTCGTTCACGATCTCGCCTTCTTCCGTAATGTATGCCGTATCTTTGGAGATCATGATCACCTCGTTCGGGTCGACCTGTATATCGGTATTGCGCACACGGGCGGCGGGGTCCAGATTATGTTTACGCAGGGCGGCCGATGTGTAGTCGTACCACTCATATTTATAGACCATCTGCTTCGGGTCCAACGTCTTCTCGCCCGTCACCGGATTTACGGTGTAGACGCTCTCGATCGCCCGGATCTCGTCTTCATTGGCGCGCTTCCAGGGGATCGGACGGCTCCAGTCCAGATGCGGAGTAACCGGTTCGCCGTATTTGTCTTCGGTAATCTTAAACAGGTCGTTGCCGCCGTATGCAGGGTCGGCCAGGCGTTCGCGGATGATGGAGTCGCGCACCCAATACACAAACTGGCGGTATTTGGCATTCGTCACCTCCGTCTCATCCATCCAGAAAGCATCGAAAGAGACGCCTTTCGTTTCCGGGTTGATCCCCCACAGGGAATCCTTATCGGCGGGTCCCATTTCGAACGAGCCTCTTTTGATCAGAACCATCCCGTAAGGGGCCGGTTCGTTAAACGCAACCGATCGTACCCCTGTCACTTCACCCCCGCCGCCGGAGAGGGTTCTGCCACATGAGGTAAACAAGGCTACTGCCGCAAGTACTAACAATACTTTTTTCATATACTATAATATACGTACACTTTTGTGTCTATTCTTTCCTGACTTCGATTTCTTCAACTTTAATTTGTAGCTCACCACAACCTCGTGGCTTCCACTCGTCCCTTTAAAGATAGGTGTGGTTGGAAAATCATAAGCATATCCCACTTGAAAACTTCCGATCTTCGCCCCTAACAACAGGATCACCGACTCATTCACACGCCAGGAAAAACCTCCGTTAAACATCTTATTATATACCAGCCGGGCGGTAATATCCGCCTGAAAGCTCTGCATGTCCGTTTTCAGGAATACAGACGGCTGTAATTCATACAACGGGTTTCGAAACTGAATATTGTATCCGCCCGTGAAATTATATGTGCTGGTGAGATACATAGAAGAATAGTCGTCCAAAGCAATCTCCGTTTTGTTCAGGTGCGTGACGCCCAAGCCGGCATAAAACTTCTTATGCGTGTAATAAAGGCCGACATTCATATCGAACCCCATGCCGTTCACCTGTTTCTGCGGGATCGCTTCGTCCTGTTGCTGGTGGAACTGGCTGGTCGGATAAAAGACCTTTTCGCCGTCGAACGACTGGTTCACGAACCCGAACTGGATGCCGACGCTCAACGTCCCCCCGAACAACTTCTGCTTGTAGGCATACTGCAAGTTCAGATGCGTATTCTGGAACAGACCGATCCCTTCGGTAAAGATAACCACTCCCACCCCGTTATTGGTCTTACCTAACTTCAAAGGCATATCCGCATTGATAAAAAACGATTTTGGCGCTCCCTCTATCCCGATCCACTGAAGGCGTGAGAGAGCCAGCATGTTCAAATCTCCCGAAACACCTGCATACGCCGGGTTATAGTATCCCATCGCCATGAAATACTGGCTTAGCTGCGAGTCGTATTGCGCCCGCACCCCCGTGACACTGGTAACTAAAAGAATAATAAGCAGGAGATATTTCTTCATATATCATGAAACGGAACAAATCCAAATAAATTGTATATAAAGCAAACGAGGCGGCGGGATATAGCCCTGCCACCTCGTTATTATTTCATGCCTGTATGCGTTTATCGCACATTAATATTCTTCTTCGTTGAAGAAAAAGTCTTCTTTACTTGGATAGTCGGGCCAAATGTCTTCCATACATTCGTAAATTTCACCCTCATCTTCCATTTCCTGCAAATTTTCAATCACTTCCAGTGGAGCGCCTGAACGTTGTGCATAGTCAATCAATTCATCCTTGGTTGCAGGCCAGGGTGCGTCTTCCAATTTTGAAGCTAACTCTAATGTCCAATACATAGCTGTCAAGTATTAATAACCACCTCGGTGGTTAGGTTCTCAAATTTTCCGCAAAAATAAAACAATATTCTTTAGATGCAAGTATAATCCCAAATAATTTCTTTGCCATTATTCCGCAGACATTCCTTGCGCGCCAGAACAAACAGATAATCAGACAGTCTGTTCATAAAAACGAGAACAGGTTCTTCAACAGGTATCGTCTCCGCCAAGCGGTAAATCTGGCGTTCGGCACGCCGGCAGACCGTACGGCAGACATGCGCCAGTGATGCCGAGCGGCTTCCTCCGGGCAAAACGAAGTTGCGCATCTTAGGCAGTTCGTTGTCGAGGCGGTCTATCTCCTTCTCGATGCGGGTGATCGTTTCCGGTGTCACCCGGCTTTCCACCTTCAGCTCGGTGTTCTCCTGGTCGGTTGCCAGATAGGAGCCGATTGTAAACAGTTTGTGCTGGACGAACAGCAAGAAATCCTGGTCGGCCTGTTCTTCCAAAGAAGTGATCAACAAACCGATGAACGAATTCAGTTCGTCGACCGTACCGTAACTCTCAATACGCTGGTGTGCCTTCGATACGCGCTGTCCACCCACCAGGGAAGTGGTCCCCTTATCACCGGTACCGGTGTATATTATGCTCTTTTTCATATGACAATAACTTGGTTCTTTATTATATAGCGTACATCCTCGCCGGATGTTGCAAAAAAGGAGTACAATATTCGCCAGAATCTATGAGCTGTGCAAGGATTCGGATTATTTATTTCGATGGGAAAGGCGATTTAGGAATAAAAAGCCTTGTATTAATAAAAAAAGAAATATACAATAACCCCCTGTTTCAGCCGTTTTTCTATTTCGTCCGAAATCTTGATCGATTTTGAATTGACTCTTTTCATGGTTTTAGCCTTCCCGGCCGACACTCTATAAAAAAAGGTGCCGAGCCCATTCCAAAAAGTGTGCAATTTGATTGTCGAAAAGGCGGAAACGCCGACAATGTGATAAAGCTTAACTCCCGGAGAATCGAATATTTCAAAACAAAACGGACGGCGTTCCAAATATCCAAAGAAAATTTTAGGAGCTTGTTGCCGTGAAGTGCGCAGAAAATTGCCTTGACCCGGCACTTCATCGCTTTAAAGATTGACTTCGTGCTATATGAAGTCCGACTTCAGGGCAATAAAGTTCCAGATCAGAGCGATAAAGTCCCTCTTCATGGCGATAAGGTTCCGGATCATAAGAAAAAGTCCCTTTTTGACGGCTGAAAAGTGGGTTGACATTTATTGGATTCCGGATGTCTTTCGAGACTGAAAAATCCGTTTTATACAATAAGCCCCCTAAAATAGTTGCAAGTTAAGAGTTATTACCCCAACTTCCATATCAGAAGTAAACAATATAATCCCTCTTATGCAGCCGCTTGTTAAAGAAAACGATCCCCATCGAATAGAGGTCGATCGTCACGGTCACTTCCGGATGCCGGCAGATTTCCTGCCAGAAGTCGCGCATCTTGCGGCTTGCCTTGATGCCTTCGAAGACGAAGACCGTATCGCCGTGCACATGCTTCAGGCATTCTTCGAACAGCCAACGGTTATTTTGCTGCTCATACAGGGTATTGAAAAACACGAAATCGAGCTGCGGCATCTCCTTCAGCGCTTCGGGCAGTAAATCCTTATAGCTGCCGACACGCAAGTCGATCGGGCTGCGCGCCGCTTTGTCGAAAGCGATACGGGCGATAGAGGCAAACTCGGGGACAGTCTCCAAAGCGATACACCGCACATCCGGCGAGTAGGAAGTCAGATACAAGGTAGACAGGCCCATAGAAGGGCCGAACTGAAGGATATGCCGGGACTTGAAATAGTTTGCCAGGCGAAAGAGCAAAGCGCCGTGTTTCGCCTGGATCGCTTCCCGCTCGACGATCTGCCCGATCGTACGGCTGCGCAACCGGCCTTTCTGCCGGCGATCGGGATAAGTGATCCGATTGTCGCGGAAAAGAAGCTGCTTACGGATCAGTTCGATATCGTAGAAGCTGTAATAGGGACAACGTTCCTCGATCACTTTCGTAATCAGGTTGAAGACAAAAGGGGAATGGACGCCGAAACCCTTGCGGTAACGGATGCCCCGATAAAGAAGTACGCCTTTTCTTAGTGTATTAGCTTTGGGGATTATCTGCATGAATTATTAATTATAGGTTTTACCTTCAGGGGTAAATGATGATTTAACGGTACATTTCTACTCGTGCCTCAAGCTCTCTTTTGCCGTCCGTTTCAACGGACGGATGAATAAATCCCCGGCTTTGCCGGATTCCTCTGTGGATTTTAATCCCTTTCAAATTAATAGGACAGTCCTTATATTAAAGGGACTGAAGTCCACAAAGGAAGAGGCTTTGCCTCCAATTCTTTTAACCGTTCGTTAAAACGAACGGCAAAAGAGAGCCTGCGGCACGGGTAGAGATGCACGGCCGTGCATCTCTACAGACCGATAAATCATCATTTACCTGCAATAATAAGACAAAGTTAATACTTTCTACCTAAATTCAGTGCACAACGGGAGCCTCTTTAGCGGCTTTCTCGTATATGGCTTTCATGCTCACGGGCTTGCCGCCCTGCCGCTTGCTTTCGTTGGCGGCTTCCATGAAGGTGTATATTTCGATTGTTTCCGACGGGTCGACGGGCGATACGCGGGTCTTGAAGAAGGTCAGGATCGTTTCCAGCAGTCGCCCGTAGCCTTCGTAACCGCCGGCGGGGAACATCTTCTTCTCGCAGAAAGCGGTCCCGCCATACGGACGGGCGCCTTCGCGCAAGCCTCTGAACGTGCCGATGCGGCCGTCTTTCCAGATGCCAGTGGCGACATCCGTTCCTTCGGTGGAGGCGCAGGAGACGGTTTCACATCCTGTCCCCATCAGCGTATAAAGTGTTTCCACGCCGTGAATGCCATACCAGTAAAATCCGGCGTGCGAAGGTTCTTCTGTACAGGGCGAATAGCAGTCGGCACCGACCACTTTGCCCTCTTTGCCAGCCCGCAACTCCTGGTTCCTCGGAGAATAGCGGAGGGCAGAAGAGGAAAAGATCGGGACGCCCCGCTCGGCGGCGAAACGGTAGATCGCGATCGCATCCGGCAACGTGGCGGCTACCGGCTTATCGAGGAACAGGGGTTTGCCGCTTTTGATCACTTCCGCCGCCTGCTCGAGATGAAGCGTCCCGTCGTTGGTCTCCAACAGGACGCAATCGACCGTCCGCAACAGTTCGGCTATCGAAGAGGTGATCTTCACACCGTTTTTCTTCGCTCCCTCCGTATATTCGGGAATGCGTTTCACACTTGACTCGATCGTCTTCGAGCCGTACGGATAAGCGGCTACGACCTTAAAGCCTGCATATTGGGGTTCGGGATCGGCCGCGTTCAACAGGCGGATAAAGGCCTCGGAGTGCGACGTGTCGAGTCCGATCACGCCTACACGGATCACTTCCTGCGCCTGAAGGCCGGCCCAGGCCAGCAAATGGACCAGTAACAGTCCTATCATTCTATGTCTCATATCGTATGGTTGTTTAAAAGTGAAGCACTATCGGTATCCAGATAAAGCCGCGCATGCGCTTTGCGGCGGAGAATGGTGGAAGGATACTTCTCGCAGACGGGGGCGTAGAGCGTATTACGGACTGCCTCCGCTTTCGTCCGTGCCGGCACGATACAGAAGGTGTACGGGGCGGACATCAAGACGGGAATCGTGAGGGTAAAAGCCTGCGCCGGCACATCGGCAAGGGTGGCGAAGCAGCCGTCGTGCACCTGTTGCGCCCGGCATTGCGGGTCGAGGTCGACGACTTTCACCGGCAACGGATCATTGAAGTCAGCCACGTGCGGGTCGTTGAAGGCGATATGTCCGTTTTCGCCGATCCCCATGCAGACGATATCGACGCCTTTACCGGCTAACAGGCGGGCATACGCGTCGCAGGCGGAGCGTGGATCGTCAGTCTCTTTCGGAATATAGAAGACTTCCTTGAAAGGGACACGGTCGAACAAACGTTCTTTCAGGAAATTGCCGAAGCCTTGCGGGGCATCCGGGGAAAGGCCGATGTATTCGTCCATGTGGAAAGCGTTGATCCGGTTCCAGGGGATAGAAGAGTCGGCTGTCAGAGCCGACAGGAACTCGTTTTGCGAGGGGGCGGCAGCGAAGATCATGCCGATCTCCGCTTTCCTCCCCAACAACTCCCGAATAACCGCCGAAACATCGGCTGCGGCCTGCCCTCCCATCGCCTGCCTGTCCGGGAAAATATCGATTGTAAGATTATCTATTTTCATTCTATTTTGATGATTTATTTTCTATTCCAACTCGTGATCCTGTATCCGTACACCGCATACCAGATCAGGTACAGGAAACAGGGGATCAGCACCCAATATCCTTGTTGCAGCGAGGTTGCATCCGCCATCTTGCCGTAGACAAGCGGCAGGATCGCATTTCCGCACAAGGCCATCACCAACAGGGAAGAACCGATCTTCGTGAACCGTCCCAGGTCGCGGATCGCATGCGGCCAGATGCCGGCATAGATCAGTGAGTTGGGAAAGCCCAAAGAGGCGAGGAACCAAATGGAGAGGTTCGCATCGTGCCCCAGGAAAGAAACATCCGCATCAACAAAGACCACGCCAAAAGAGAGAACCAGCCCCAGCGCCGTACAGATAATCAGCGCATTCTTTTGTGAAAGCACCTTCGGGATCAACAGGATGCCTAACATATAGCCTAAGATAGTCGCCCCTAAGGTATAAGCCGGAAAGAACTTCGCCTCGAGCAATCCCACACCCATCGAACCGGCATAGCTGATGATCGTATCGATTGCGATCACCTGTGTGCCGACATGCAGGAACAGCGCTAACACGCCCAACACCAGATAGGGAAACTGGAAAACGGAGGTCTTATCGGAATTGGCGGCCGCTACTTTCTCGTCTTCATCCTCCGGATTGATATCCGGCAACACCGAACGATAGATGAACAAGCCGATCCCCACCAGTAAAAGCGCCAACACGCTGTAAGGCAGGATCACGCCCCGGATCAGTTCGTTCAGCGCGGCCTCCTTGTCCGCACCTGCCAACAGCCCCTCTTCGACTGTCCGCAGCAGTTCCTGGCTCTTGCCCAAAACCACCGCTGCAAAGATCAGCGGAGAGACAATGCCGGCAAACTTATTACAAACTCCCATGATACTGATCCGCCGTGCCGCACTCTCGATCGGTCCGATAATGGTGATATACGGATTGGCCGAGGCTTGCAGGACGGACAGTCCGGTCCCCATTGTGAACAGGCCGGCCAGGAAAATCCAGTAAGCCCGGTTCAGGGCAGCGGGCACAAACAACAGCGCTCCGGCGGCCAGGCAGAAAAAGCCGTACATCATCCCTTTCTTATAGCCCGTCCGCTTCAACAGGTAAGCCACAGGGACGGACATCACCAAATAGGCGATATAAAAGGAGAAGGTGACGAAATAGGACTGATAGTTCGTCAGCTCGCACGCGATCCGGAAATAGGGGATCAGGATCGAGTTGACCCACGACACGAAGCCGATAATAAAGAACACGACTCCGATAATCGCAATGCCGATCATCACCTGCCGCCTGTCCGCAACCTGATTCACGACCGGTTTCATAACTTCATCTCCCAGCCTTTTTCGTATGTCCGCGCCCAGTATTTGGCGGCGGCATCCTTATTTTGGATATGTCCGTTGGAGGGATCGATCACGAGGCGTTCTGCCGAACGTTGCGCGACATTTCCCAACTGCACCAGCAGCGTGCTCTTATGTCCGGAAAGGATATCCGCATGCAGCGGCGCGCCTTTCGTAATGCCGTCGAAGAAGTTCTGGATATGAAGGGCATCCAGCTGTTGGGCAGGATTCATCTTGTTGCGCGGGTCGATCTGGATTTTGCTGGTGACGTGTTTGATCACCTGGTTCTTATGATCGAGTATCTTGTATTCGTTTCCGCCGCCGATCAGCAGGTTCGCTTTCTCGCCGTAGAACAGGAGGCCGACGACTTCGCCTTCGATGCGGAACGGGTTGCAGCAATGGCCTTCCCACATCATCGACTTCTTGCCGCCGAAATCCAGGTTGATCACCTGCGTATCGGGCGCTTCCCAATCGTCCTTATAATAGTAGCGGCCTCCGGTCGATTCGACGGCTGTCGGATAATCCAGGTCCATGCCCCAGCGCAGCAGGTCGACCATGTGCGTGCCGTTGTTCAGCGCCTCGCCTGTGCCCCAGCGCCAGAACCAATGCCAGTTGTAATGGACGAAATTGTCCTTGAAGGCGGTACGCGGAGCCGGTCCTTGCCAAAGCTCCCAGTCGAGCCATTCCGGGACGGGCGTTTCTTTGCCGATACCGATCGAAGCGCGGTTGTTCGTGTACCAGGATTTGCCGAAATAGACATTCCCGATCGTTCCGGATTTGATTTCATTGATTGCCTCCACTATATTCGGCCACGAGCGGCGCTGGTTGCCCATCTGGACCACCCGGCCGTATTTCTTCGCCGCCTCGACCAGCATCTCGCCTTCCGCCGGAGAATGGCTGCACGGTTTTTCCAGGTAAACGTGTTTGCCGGCTTTCATCGCCAGTAAAGCGGCGGGCGCATGCCAATGGTCCGGCATGGCGATCACGACGGCATCCACATCCTTATGCTCGAATGTCCGGCGCAAGTCTTTGTCGCCGGCAGGCTTTTCACCGGTGATCTCATCCACTGCAGCGATACATTTGGACAAGGCTCTCGAATCGACATCGCAGATACGGGTGATGCGGCAATTCGGCTGTTTGGAAAAGTTCTGCGCTAACGCTTTCCCGCGCGAATTGACGCCGACAACGGCCGCATTTATCCGCTCGTTCGCTCCTACTATATTGGCATAACTCCGGGCACTGAAACCCGGCAGGATTCCTCCGAACGAAGCGATCGCCGTTCCCGCTGCCGCTTTCTTCAAAAAACTACGTCTCGTGATCATAACTGATTATTTTAAGATTATATTTAGGTAACTATATATCACTTTACAGTGAATTCCCAGTCTATTTATTTGCAAACTAAAATTAAAATACTTAAATTTGTATTCAAAAAGGAGGGGTACCGCAACTACCCCTCCTGAAATTTCGTAGTAAAACAATAATATTTTATATGAACAATAAATTTTTAACTCGACAAGAGAAAGAAAGCCAACTACTTTCTTTATTAGAACAAGAACAAGACGAACATAGTCTATATCAACTTTTTGAACAACTAGATGAATTATTCTGTTCCTGTCAAATTTTTGAAAATGACTATTAATCTTACTACACAGTAAAGATACAGATACTTTTATCAAAATCAAACGATCTGGTATCTGTATCTTTTTCAAATTTACAATTGTCTAATGTCAGTTATAAAACGATAAAATTTGTACAAGGTACTAGTTTTGCCTTTACTAATACTATCTTCTTTAACTAGACCGGTTTTATAGACATAATATTGTATACCTTCCACTTTCCAATTTTCTCCTTGTGTTATGGAAGTTACTTTGATTGCTTTTTGATTTTTCCCTTCAAAGTTCAGAGTAGTCCATGTTGCAGTGCATTTAGTAGGAGGATCTATTTTTCCACTTAAAGCACTTTTTTCTCCTGGAATAATCCATGTTGCAGTTTTACCTTCTTCAGGTAGTTTAAATATCACTATAGGTTCAGAATAAACATTACGCTTATCTTTACCTAAAATACTAGCGCTTTCTTTTTCTTTCAACACAACCTTATCGTTATCAATTAAAACAACACTTAAAATACTACTTATTTCTTGTCCATCCATAAAAGTAGATTCTTGAATTTGATAATTCTTGCTCCATGTTGGTTTATGATAAATAGTCCTTTTATTCATACTTTTGCTTGGTGCACCAGTTTTATTATTAATAAACTGATATTCTATACCAAATGCAAATGTGTCTGGAACAAAAAAATCTATAGCTGTATACTTTTGTCCAAAAATATTAATAGACAAAGTTGCTAAAAGTACAATCAATATGACTTTAGTTTTCATACTAAAAAGTATTTTTACCTCCGCATGACCAATAGAGGTGGAATACAAAAAGAAGCGGGTCACTGTCCACACTTCGTAAGGTATCGCCAGAAACCCAAAGTATACGCAGACAAGCAACCCGCTAGATATAGCAGGGGCTTGCACCTTGTATACTTATTTGTCAAAACTGGCGATTTTAACGAAGTAAGGCACTTCCGAATTTTCTAAAATGTTTTTGTCCTATAGAACAGCGCAAATATACAATTTTTTGTTATATTTGCATTATACAAAATATATTAAGTTATGAATGATCTAACAACTGTCAAATGTAAAAATTGTGGAGCAACATTAAAAGCTCCTCTGGATCAACAGATCGGGAGATGTCCAAAATGCAATGCTATTTTAATCACCTATCTTGAAGATCTTCCAACTCCCAAGAATTCTTTAAAAGGCGGTACAAAAGACAATCCTTCTTGAAGTTTTTCAAAGTCAACACCTTTTTCTAAAAGACTATTGCAGTACTCGCAATCTTTTTCTTCTTCTTCTTTTGTTGGATGAAAAACTTCACGAGTATTTTTAGCTGCGTCTTCCTTTCCTATTAAACAATCTCCAACTGTTTGTTTAGAAAGTAACTCGCAAAATATATCTTCTGACATTCCTAAAGAAATGGCTTTCTTTCTCATTTGAGAAGACGGTACTGCAAAGCGAATTTTTCTAAGATCACTTTTTTTAGGATTCTTAGTTATCTTATACTTAATAGCAAAATTCAAAAAGTCCTCAAATTCTTCTCCGGTTGTTGTTTCTTTCTTACTCATGCGATCAGTTCATTATAAGTTGTACGGTATTCTGTATTGCAAAGTAACAAATTAAATCTGTTATGTTCGCTAATTTTGCGAGTGTTGTATCTAAATACAAACTCATTGACGTATCTCTGAAGATGCTTTGGGCTCATGTAATGGTAGATTCCCATATAGCCTCTCTTGAGTAAAGTCCAAAAACCTTCAATAGTATTGGTATGAATACGTCCCATACCATATTGCCCTCTACTATGATCTATTGAATAATGATAGAATAGCTTATCCACTTCATTGTAGCCATGCCACTCATCTGTGTACAGAACTGCATTTCTATCTACAAATTCTATAATCTTAGGAGTTAATTCACTTTTAGAAGTATTTTTAATTACTCTTGCAATCACGTTCCCTTTCCTTTCCAACATTCCTAAAACTGGTGTCTTGTCTTTAAAAGAACGTCCTTGACATCTTTTGACTTTTTTATCACGATGACGATTCTTGTTCTTTCCACCGACAAAAGTTTCGTCGGCTTCCACTTCATTATTCAATTTACCCTCATTTTTGCATATTAGGCAAATGCGAACGCGTTGAAGAATGAACCAAGCTGTTTTTTGAGTGACTTTAATGTCACGAGCGAGTTGCATAGAAGATATACCTTTCTTGTGAGAAAGAATTAGCCAAATTGCCATGAACCACTTTCTCAATGAAAGTTTAGTGTTTTCAAAGATAGTTCCTGTTTTGACATTAAACAGTCTACCAGTGTTCTTACACATATACCTTCCCTTGCTACAAATATAGACTTCAGAGTCGGGATCAAAAGGAGATGTTACTCCTTCTTTCCATCGTAAGCCTTCGAGATACCTTATACAGGATTCTTCTGTCGGGAATGCCTCTAGAAGCTCGAACAATGAATTAAATTCTTTGACATTTATCATAACTACATTTATTTGTTATGATAAATTTAGTAAATTATTTTATATAATCTCGTTTTTTGGGGCGCAAATACGATAATATTTACTATATTTGCAAAATAAAAACAGAATCCACATAGCCTATGGATTCTGTTCTGAAATTCGAAAAGGTCATCCTAAAAAGACCCGATGACCTAAAAAGGCTAGAAAGGAGGTGAAAAATATGGAAGAGATCATATTTGAGGACGAACTCCTCATTTTAATTCTCCAATCTTTGCTTAGCTAAAGATACGGAGTAAAACTCAGAAAGACACGAGATTTATAATATTTCTCGTGTCTTTTTTGTTTTTATCTTCTTACTGTAAAGTGATATATAGTTACCTATATTTATTTACAGGCTACTGTCTTTCCGTCGATCAGCGTCCGGGCGACACGGATATGGTCGTCGAACAGGATGATATCGGCATCTTTTCCTGTTTCCAGGCTGCCTTTCCGGTCGCTGACGCCTAAAATACGGGCGGGCGTGGCAGTCATCATCTTAACGGCATCCGTCAGCGGGACACCGGCTGTTTCGACCATTGTCCGCACCAGGCGATCCGCCGTAGCGACACTCCCGGCAAAGGCGCTCCGGTCCGGCAGTTTGGCGACTCCGTCTTCCACCACAACTGTCTGCCCTTCTCTCAGGCTTCCTAACTTATAGGCTCCTTCCGGCATGCCGGCCGCACGCATCGAATCGGTAATCAGCGCGATCCGGTCCGCTCCTTTGAATTTATAGATCAACTGTAACAGGCTTTTCGGCAGGTGGACGCCGTCCGCGATAATCTCCACATCCATCCCGTCGAGCAGGAAAGCCGCCTCGACAGCTCCGGCATAGCGATAGGCGTTCCGGCGGGTGACACCTTGCATGCCCGAATAGAGATGCGTCATCAGGGAATATCCGGCTTCGAACGCTTCCATCACTTCTTCGCACACGGCATCCGTGTGTCCGACCGACGGCAGGATCTTCCGGCTGCTTAACAAACGCCCTAACTCGAGGGCGCCCGGCAACTCCGGCGCAATGCTCCAACGAACGATATCGTCCGAGGCTTCCAGAATCTTTCCGTAATGTTCCGGAACGGGCTGTTTCAGATTAGCCGGGTCTTGTGCACCGCGCTGGCTATAGGCGAAATAAGGGCCTTCCAGGTGGATGCCTAAGAACTGCGCTCCCTTTGTATTACGGGCTTTTGCTTCCCGGTAAATATCGAACATATGGAATAATTCTTCATCCGGGCAGGTAAGCGTTGTCGGCAACAAGGCTGTCGTCCCATAACGGGCATGTGTTTCCGCAATGGTCAGGTAAGCATCGACAGTGGCATCCATAAAATCTGCCCCGCCGGCACCGTGCGTGTGCAGGTCGATGAACCCGGGAGAGATATAATAAGAACGGGCATCGATCACTTCGCCCGAAAGCGGCTCTTCGGGATCGCCTTTTCCCAATGCGGCGATTTTGCCGTCTTCAATGACGACATATCCGTGTTCCCATATTTCGTCCGGCAAGACCAGGCGTCCGTTTATCAATGTTGTTCTCATGGCTATCCTGATTTATCTATGCGCAAATTAAGCACATTATTTTACGCAATCAGGGTATAATCACGAAACAAAATCCTCAAAATACGAATACTTTAACGAATGGTAAATCTTTTCCGGTATTGAAGGGGTGTCATCTCCTTCATCTTTACAAAGATGCGCGAGACATTCTTATAATCGGGGAATCCGGCACCGGCAGCCGCTTCGGTCAAAGGCAGATCGGTGGTGATCAGCAGGGCGGCAAACTTCTCGATGCGTTGTTGCTGGATATATTGGTAGACGGACATTCCCGTTTCGCTCTTGAACTTCTTTTCCAGCACGCGGCGGGAATAAGGGATAATCCGGATCAGGTCGTCGACGGAAAGAGGGTTGCAATAGTTTTCATCGATATAAGCCAAGACTTGTCCGATGTATTTGTCGGAGACGGCAAAACGTTCGGTCGAACCCCGGGAGACAATCCGGACCGGCTTAATGATCACGTCGGCGGGAGCCGTTATTTTCTTTTCGATAAACTGATGAAGCAATTTGCCGACTTCGTAGCCTCCGTTTTCCACATCCAACTCGATCGAAGAGAGGGCCGGGTCCGAGATATTACAAAGCAGGTTGTCATTATCGACTCCCAAGACGGCAATGTCGCCGGGAATATCGATATTATACATCTTACAGACTTCGGTGATCTGCAACGCATAATAGTCGTCGCAGGCAAAAAGGGCGATCGGTTTGGGCAAGTCGAGCAGCCATCGGCTGACACGTTCCGCGTCAAAGTTCCACTGCCCGTCGGACAATTGCCTGCCGTCGTCAAAGGTATAAACCGGATAGCCTTTCTCCGACACGGCATCCCGGAATCCTTCGCCCCGTTCGCGCATCCAGACCGTATCGGTAAAACCATAGTAGGCAAAGGCCTTATATCCTTTCCGGATGAAAAATTCGGCGGCCATGACGCCTGTCCCGTAATAATCGCCTGTCAGGTTCGATAGCCCGTGACAACGTTCTTTGTAGTTCTGGACAATGATCGGGATGTCGAGGCGGTTCAGGACATTCAGGTCCACATCGGTCAGCTGCGCAATAATCGCATCGGCGCCCCATTCTTCCGCCCAACGGACAACACCTTCATCCCCGTGAAGTTCACGGTAATACAACGGCATCCGGTAGAAGACCCAAGGGCCGGCTTCACGGGCATATCGGACGACGCCTTCGAGCAGGCTGCGCCCGTATCCACTGGAGAAATCCGTTAGCAGGAGAATCTTAATCATGGAACATATTCATAATCTGTCCGCTAAGCTGCAAAAGGGAGATTTCGCATATCTTAGTGGAATATTCGGCGATAGACTGCCGCTCTTCGGCTTCCAACAGGCTGTTCTGCGCCTCACGCAGTTCGATACCGGACAGATCGCCCAGTTTATAGCGGTCGATCGCAATGCGGTAGTTCTCCTGTGCTGCGACCAGGTTCTCTTTTTCCAGGCTCCACAGGTCGAGGTTATTCCGGTAAGCCATCCAGAAATTGCTCATATTAGCCCGGAGCGCCAGTTCCATTTCGCGGGTACGCAGTTCCTGGTTCTCGATCTGGATGCGGGCATTCCGTTGTTCGCGTTTCCGGTTGAAGCCGTCGAAGACGTTGATGCCGACAGTGACACCATAATTCAGCCCGAGACGGCGTTGCAGGTCGGTCGCGCCCACTTCGTACCAGTTCGCCGTATAGCCGTACCCGGCGTTCAGCTTGACATACGGATAGTTGCGGCTCCTGATCTTCTTATAATCCAGCTCCGAAATAACCTGGTTCTTTTTTGCGATCAGCAGGGATGAGTTGGAGGAAAGCGTGCTTTTCCAGAGTTCCACTTCGTCAAGGAGCGGATTCGGCGTAATGAGGGAGTCTTTGATCTGCACCTGTTCTTCCACATCATCCAAAGCCATCAACTGGTTCAGGCGGATGCGGGATGTATGCACCTGTTCCAACTGGTTCAGGACGTTGGAACTGTCGGCATTGAAGTCGACCTGCGCCTGCTGGAGGTCCAGGCGGGACATCGAACCGATATAATAGCGTTCTTCGACAATACGCAGACGTTCGCGGGAAAGGTCGAGTGTAGAACGCAGGTTGCGCAGGCGGATCTTCTGGCGGATCAGGTTATAATATTCGCTCGACAGATCGGCGACAAAGTCTTCGATCGTCATCCGGGTATTCAGCTCGCCCAGGTTCTTCAGTTCCTTCAGCCTGTCGTAAGTCGCCTGTATTCCTAACCCGTCGAAGACGGTCCAGTTCACATTCAGACCGACATCGGCCGTTTCGTTATTCACGCCGTTTATCTTCTCCGTCGTGCCGTCGGATAGTTTGTTGTTGTTATTATTGACCGAGCCGCTGAAACCGCCGCTCAGATCGACTGTCGGCAAGTAACCGGCGTTGCCGGGAGTCGCATTGTTATCGCTCACCTGTTGTTCATTACGGATGATGCGGATCGAATAATTGCGTTCCAATCCGGTCTGGATGCAATCATCCAGGCTGAATATCCGTTGCGCACCGGCCGGAACGACCGCAAAAGCTATACATATTAATAAAAGAAGTCTCTTCATATCTCGCAAATAACTTTCAATTTTCAACTTTCAACTTTTTCTGTCTATCCGTAGAAATAAAGCTGTACATCGCCGGAACGATAAACAACGTCAGGAAGGTGGAAACAATCATACCTCCCACAACGGCGATACCCATCGCAATACGCCCTTGCGCTCCCTCACCGGAAGCATAGACCAGCGGAACCAATCCGAGAATGGTCGAAATACTGGTCATCAGGATCGGGCGCAGACGTTGCGTGGAAGCCGAACGGATCGCTTCGGCCATACTCAATCCGGCCTCTTGCCGCTGGTTGGCAAACTCGACGATCAGAATACCGTTTTTCGCCACTAAACCAATCAGCATGATGATACCGATCTGGCTGAATATATTCATGGTCACACCCGAATAACTCATAAACATCAAAGCTCCCGCAATAGCCAGCGGGACGGTGAACATCACCACCAACGGGTCTTTGAAGCTCTCGAACTGGGCCGCCAACACCAGATAAATCATAAACAGCGCCAGGATCATGGCAAACATCAGGCTGGACGAACTTTCACGGAACTCTTTCGACTCACCGGAAAGCGCCGTACGGAAACTGTTGTCCAATGTCTCGGCTGCAATACGGTCCATCTCGTCCAGACCATCGCCAATCGTATATCCTTTATTCAACCCGCTCGACACGGTTGCCGCCACAAAACGGTTATAGCGGTACAACTGGGGCGGCGCCACATCTTCCTTCAAGGTGACCAGGTTATCCAACTGGATCATCTCGCCGGCATCACTGCGGACATAAATAGATTTCAGGTCCAGCGGCGTATTACGCTGCTGCCGGTTGATCTCACCCAATATCTGGTATTGTTTCCCATTCATATAGAAATAACCCATACGCTGGCCGCTCAACGCATACTGCAAGGTCTGGGCAATCGTACGGGTGCTGACACCCAACGAAGAAGCCTTGTCACGGTTGATCTCGATGCGGGCTTCAGGTTTGGTAAACTTCAGGTTTACATCCGCCATCTGGAATACCGGACTTTCACTTACTTTCTGCATAAAGGCTGGCAAATGTTCCTGCAGTTTTTCCAGGCTGGTCGCCTGCAAAACATACTGCACCGGCATTCCTCCGCGCGGCCGCCGAAAGTAGACTGCTGCTGGACGAAAGCACGGGCTTCGGTCTTATCACGTACATTTTTGGACAGGACGTCGGCGATCTCCATCTGCGAGCGCTTGCGGTCTTTGATATCCGGAAGCAAAACAGAAATAAACCCATTCCCGCTATTGGCGCGAACCGTCAATGCCTTCCGTTCCGGCGCTAACGTATCGGCCATGGCTGCTATCTGGTCCGTAAAGTCGCGGATAAATTCGAACGTCGCCCCTTCCTGGGCACGGATATTGATCGAGATGGAAGAACGGTCTTCCAACGGGGAAAGCTCGGAGCGGATCGTCCGCCAGAAATAACCGATAGAGCCAAACAGGATGACAATGATCGGTATGGCCCACAACTTATGGTTCAGGAAACCGTTCAACGCTTTCGCATAAACAGTATTCATCCCGTCGAAGAACGGTTCCGTCTTGGTATATAGCCAGCCTTTGTTTTCACGCTTCTTCAGCAACTTTGTCGCCAACATCGGAGTAAAGGTCAACGCCACAAAAGAGGAGATCGTCACCGATCCGGCGATCACAATACTGAACTCTTTAAACAAACGTCCCGTCATACCTTCCATAAAGACGATCGGGAGGAACACGGAAACCAGCGTTACAGTCGTCGACACAACAGCAAAGAAGATTTCCCTCGACCCTTCAATACCAGCCTCTTTCGGCTCCATCCCCTGCTCAATACGCACGTAGATATTCTCCGCCATCACAATCGCATCGTCCACAACCAGTCCGACCGAAAGCACCACCGCCAACATCGTCAACACATTGATGGAAAATCCGGAGACATACATCACGAAGAAAGCTCCCACTAAGGAAACCGGGATTACCACAACCGGAACCATCGTCACACGCCAGTCACGCAGGAACAGGAAGATAATCAGTACCACCAACAGGAAAGCGACATAGATCGTCTCTTCCACCTCTTTGATAGAGGCACGGATAAAACGGGTATTATCGTAGACCATTTCGACCGTCACATCGTCCGGCAGGTCTTTTTCGAGCTGTTCGATACGTTTGTAAGCTTCGTCGGCAATCTCGATCTGGTTGGCGCCGGGCTGCGGGATGATGACGTCGATCACCATCGGCTCGCCGTTCTTACGCATCACGCTTCGCAAATCTTCCGGGCTCACCTCGGCACGCCCGACATCCTGGAAACGGATGATATTCTCGCCGTCACGTTTGATAATCAAATCGTTAAATTCCTTCGCCGTATGCATCAATCCGAGCGTACGGATAGACAGGTCGATCGTATTCCCTTCGATACTGCCGGAAGGAAGCTCCACATTCTCCGCATCCACCGCATTTTTGACATCCAACGGGGTCACACTATAACCTGCCATCTTGATCGGGTCCAGCCACAGACGCATGGAATAACGCTTCTGTCCCCAGATATCGACACCGCTCACGTTGGGGATTGTCTGGAGCCGCTCTTTCACCGTCAGTTCGGCAATCTCACTCAACTCCATCAACGACCGTTTGCTGCTTCGGATACCGATCTGCATGATCGGCGTCGCATCCGCATCCGCCTTCGACACCGTCGGCGGGTCACAGTCGCGGGGCAGGTAACGCTGGGCGCGGGATACTTTATCGCGCACGTCATTCGCTGCCGTTTCCAGGTCGACAGACAATTCAAACTCTACCGTAATACGGCTACTTCCCTGGCTACTGACGCTACTGAGCGAACGGATGCCCGGGATACCGTTAATGTTCTGTTCCAACGGCTCCGTGATCTGGTTCATGATTACCTCCGCATTCGCCCCCGGATAGGATACGTTTACCGAAATAATCGGGTTATCCACACTCGGGAACTCACGAACACCCAAGAACTTATAACCGATCATCCCGAACAACAGGAGAATCAGCATCATCACGGTCGAGAGTACCGGCCTTTTTATGCTTATTTCAGAAATATTCGCCATGCTACTTCGTTACTTCAGGTTATCAATCGCCACTTTCATTCCCGTACGAAGCTGCATCACCCCGGAAGTGATCACCGTATCGCCCACGCTCAAGCCTTTCAATACCTGAACCTGGCTTTCCGTACGGAGCCCTAAGATGATCTCGGCAGGTTCCGCCACGCCGCTCTTATACACATAGACAATATTCTTTCCCATTTCGGGGATCAGCGCCTCACTGGGGATTGCCAACGCGTCCTTTATCTCGCGGCGGGTGATCTCGACAGAGGTATAACGTCCCGGTGCTATCGATTCATCCTTGTTCGGATAAGTCGCACGTACTCTCAACGAACGGGTCGCTTCGTCGATCTTGCTTTCCACCGCATAGACGGTCGCCTTATAATCCTGCATCATTCCGACAGACGAGTTCATCCGGAAAACGATCGACGTGCCGTCTTTTACATCCGTTGCATAACGTTCGGGGATCGAAAATTCTATTTTCAGGGGAGATATTTTAGTCAATTTGGAGATAACCGTCGAAGGGGAAGCATAAGCACCTTCGCTGACATTACGAAGACCGATAATCCCGTCGAACGGCGCCCGCAGTTCTGTCTGGGCGATATTGGCCTTAACCAGCTCGATGTCCGCCATCAGTTTCTCATACTCGGTTGCCACCTGTTCGTAGGCTTCCTGGCTGACGGCATCTTTTTCCAACAGCGTATGCTGGCGGTACACGCGGTCTTTGGCCAACGGGATCTGGGCTTCGAGTTTTTTCAACTCGGCTTGCAACGGTTTGTCATTGATTTTAGCAAGAAGATCACCCTCTTTCACATGCGTACCTTCCGTAAAGTAGATTGCCACAATCTTCCCGGACGACTCAAACGAAAGATCAACCTCTTCATCGGGAATCGTACTTCCCGTCACGATGGCCTTATCAGTAAGAGACTGATATTTCAGCACTTCCGCGTTAATATTTAAAACTTGTTTCCGAATCTGGCTACCCGCCGGCGGAACCACTTCGGTTGCATCCTTGGATGCTTTCATCCTGCTTTTAATCTGCGGGTAAGCGATCATTCCGGCAATCATCAAAAAGATTACAGCAGTAACGCTCCATTTCACTCTTTTCGTCATATTCTTCCTGGTATTCTATTAAAAACACTATCGACTTGTAAATATACATAAGTACACGGGAATATAGACGAAACGGGAATGAAAAGGTTTAATAAAAAAACAAATTTTATTTTCAAAAAAAGGCCGGGACGAATTATCTCAATCCATCCCGGCCTGTCTACTTCATATTTTGAAGTGTGTCTATATTTGGTTTCAGTCTATTACAACTATCAATAACCAGGGTTCTGCTGATCCTTGATCTGTGGATTAGCATCGATCTCTGCTTGCGGAATAGGCCATACAAAACGGTAATTACCGGCTTCTTTTACCATATTCTCTCCATTTTCAGCACCCGGCAAAACAATGAAACTTGAATTTTGGGCAGGTGTCCGGCGCATTTCGACATTCCAACGTTTCAGGTCCATCATACGATAGCCTTCACAGAAAAGTTCTTTCCAGCGTTCCGTACGGATTTCAGACATCAGGCATCGCCACTATATTCTTCTGCGCTCCAATTAGCGATACGGGCTGTTCTCAATGCATTCAGCATAGCAGAAGCCTCCCTGCTGTTCCCGTTTTGTGCATACGCTTCGGCAGCAATCAGATACATTTCGGAAATACGGAATGCTTTCTGTTTATTATGATAATTACTTTTTCCACTGTAAAGTTCAGGATTACCCGGATATTTCGTACAAATGAACAAGTCCACATAACCGATACCGGAGCTGACAGTTCTTTTAGTGAAGTAGGCTCCGAAACGGATATCATTCTCCTGGTCGAAAGCATTTATGATACCACTTTCCGGCACATAATCCGGTTTGCATGTATTGTCTTCGTCACCGACTTCAACAAACAAATAAGACCCCGGGCTGCTTGTAGCGGGACGTTCCGTCATGGATTGGGAAATTTGCCAGATAGCTTCGTCTCCATTATCATTCAACCACATATCGGCATATTTCTTTGCATCCGTGATCAATGGATATTTATTACTGTTTATTAAGTCGGTCGAGGCTGAAATAGCTGTATTCCAATCGTGCATTTGCAAAGCGACTCTTGCTTTAAATGCCTTAACTCCGTCTTGAGTCAGATATGCAGAACGAGGTTCTCCTTCTACGGTGATTCGTTTGGTTGCTTCACCCAGATCGCTGACAATTTGCTTGTAGACTTCTTCCATGGAAGCACGTCCCGGATACGTTCCGGCATCGGCCGACGGAGCATATTTCAGCACAATGGGGACTCCCATATCCGAAGAAGCTGAACTTGGCTCATAATCTTTACAATATCTTAATGTCAAATCAAAATAAGCCATTGCACGAGAGAGATAAGCTTCTCCCAGATAGATTTCCATTTGCGCTCTGTCACTGTCGGTTGCCCCATCCATCAGTTCGGGAACACGTTCAATCATCAGATTTGCATTAGCATGATATAGTAATTATCATTCCAGCGGCCTGCCGTACCCGAAGCTTCTGTCTCCCAACGGTAATCACCCCCGTATGTATTGGTATACCCAATTACAGTTAAATCCGTCTGCAGCAATTTCCTGTCCCAAAAAGTCATAGAATGTATTACGAAAATCAGCATACAGATCATTTCTGAAAGCTTTACAGTCAGCCAGTGTCTGCAAAGATTCACTGGTCTCAATATTATCATATGGAAGCTTTTCCATATCGCAGGCTGTAAAACCTACGAGAATCGACATTGCGGATATTATTAATGTTCTTTTCATATTTCTTATGTTTTACAAATTAGAATGTTATTTCACCACCAAAAGAGAACTGACGAGTATTCGGATAATTACCTAACTGCAAGTTAGAGTCAACTTCCGGATCATAACCTGTATATTTAGTGACTGTAAACAGATTTCTTGCTATTGCAAAAAGGCGTATATTGCTTAATATCTTTGTTTTACTTACGATATTTTTAGGAATGGTATATCCTACGGATAGATTTTTCAGACGAAGGAACGAAGCATTTTCAATTAAATGAGAATCAAACTGCAAGCTCGATTCCGGACGTGCTATATTTGTAATCTGCCCGGGTTCCGTCCACATATTCAACAATGCCGTTGACTGGTTCATGCTACCTGCAAAGTTCGGATTTTCAAAGAAGTAACGGTCGTTATTAATCGTGTACTTACCTAATACCCATGAGAAATCTGCCGACAAGCTGAAGTTTTTCCAGCTAAACTGTGTATTGAAACCACCGGACCAGGGTGCATAGCGCTGTTTTCCTGTAAATTGCGCATAGCTGTCAGAATATGTTTTTGTTTTATTGCCATCCAAATCATACCACATCTGATATCCGTCTTCCGGATCTACGCCAGCCCATTTTACATAATAAAGTTCGCCGTACGTACCGCCTTTCTGATATTTGATACCGGTGTTTGCAACTATATATTCATCGCGTCCGCCAAACAATTCTGTAATGGTATTCTTATTGTAGTTCACATTGGCCCCAACTGACCACTGGAGATCTTTGTTTGTGATCAGATCATATTTTACGTCGATATCGATACCTCTGTTTCGCATACTTCCCACATTACCCCAACCGCTTCCGAAACCAGTCGTGTAAGAGTAAGGGATGGACATCAACATATTTGTCGTAAGTTTATTGTAAAATTCAACTTCAACAGATAATCTATTGAATAACCGGGTAGAAACGCCAACGTTAGTTGATTTCAGAACTTCCCACGTTAAATCGTCGTTTGACGGACGCGTAAGACCGAAAGAAGTTTCACCATTGTAAACGCCATTACCCACAAGGCCCAATGACAAATAGCTATCGATCCCGGAGTTACCCACAGTTCCGTAATTAACTTTCAATCGCAGGTCATCCAAGAAGCTGACATCTTTCAGGAATTCTTCATTTTTCAAATTCCACATACCGCCTAAAGCGAAAAATACGGCATAACGGTTATTACGGCCGAATAATGAAGAACCGTCCGTACGGATAGAACCGTCAAAGAAATAACGTTCGTCATAGTCGTAATTTACATTTGCGAAAAATGAGTTATAGGTATCATCCCAGTTTGACATAGCTGTAGGCGCTTCGACTACAGGACCGGCAGTAATCAGCATTAAGCGAGGATCCGAATGTCCTTTTGTATTAGACGCAAATCCTTTTTGATGAGAAAGAATCGCTTCCTGACCGATCAACGTTGTAAAATGATGATCTTCGGCTACCTTAAATTTATATTCTACCGTATTTGTAAAAGTAAATTGTGAATAACGGGAGAATTGTTCTCTTACATTACCACTGTTGTTATTGCGGTCCGCCATTGGAAGCTCTTTACCCGTATAACGGAAGTCATAGGCATCGACTGCCTGAGCGGCACGTACGGTAAGTCCTTCTACCGGATTCAATTGAATGAAAGTGTTTCCGTTTAAGCTGACTTTTGTACGTTCGTCTATCTGGTTTTCCAATAAATACAAAGGATTATACAAACCTCCTTTCGGAATATAGTTCAAGCGCTTGCCATACGAAATAGAGCCATCAGGATTATCTATAATTTCGTAGGGAGACATATCCGGCGCGCCCATTTTGCAAAGTTGACAGGATTATACCAACTGTTGGTAGTGGAAGCCGTATTCTGGTAATCCTGATAAGAGAGTCCGACATTTGCACCGACTTTCAACCATTCATTCAGCTTAGTGTCAATATTGGTACGAAACGATTCGCGTTTTGTACCGGAACGAGGCATGACACCATCCTGATCCAAATGACTGGCTGAAATATAGTAATTCGTTGTATTTGTAACCCCGGAAATAGATAAATCTATCTGATAAGTGGGAGCGTTATTATTTGCCACATAGTCCAACCAATCCGTATCGATACCATGCTTTAATGTATATTCTTTATCAGCCTGGAAAGTTGCATTGTTTTTCAATGACGGATCAATAATTTCCTGGAAATTCAGATATTGTTCGGCATTCATAGGGCTCAGCTTGTTTTGCGCCAATTGAGAAAAACCATATTGCCCTTTGAGAGTAACAGTCGGTTTGCTGCCACGTCCCCTTTTAGTCGTGATATAAACAACTCCGTTTGCTGCACGTGAACCGTAAATAGCAGTTGAAGAAGCATCTTTTAATACGGAAATACTTTCTACGTCGCTTGAGTTTAATGTATTAAAGACATCAGAACTAACCGGCGAACCATCCAAAATAAACAACGGGGTATTTGAAGCGTTAATAGAGTTAACACCTCTTAAACGCATTGAGACACCGGCGCTCGGTTCTCCAGAAGATGTAAATACCTGCAAACCGGATACCTGTCCTTGCAAAGCATCTGCGACATTAGCGCTGGGTCGATTGGCTATCTTTTCGTTCGTAACCAATGCTACAGAACCAACAATAGAACCAGCTTTTTTAGCAGTACCGTAGCCCACTACGACCACTTCATCAAGTAATTTTGAATCGGGCTTCATTACCACTTTCAAATTGGGTTGAGCTGCAATCTCAACAGGCTCCATTCCCATAAAAGAAATAACAAGTGTCTTTTTTGAACTTGGGACATCAATCTCAAAAACTCCGTTAAAGTCCGTTACAACTCCAGTTGTTGTACCTTTAATAATAACAGACGCTCCAATAACTGGTTCTCCGTCATCCTCGGAGGTTACAACACCTCTAACTTTCATCGTTTGAGCAACGACCATGCTTATACTTACCAGAAAGAAAAGCAAGACATAAATTAACTTTTTTACCATAATCGTACACACTTTTGTTAAATTAATTATAAATACACCATTTTTTTAGCTTAGTCTTAGCAGAACTGCGTTATTATTAATACATTTCGAGAACTTATCGGTGCAAAAATAATGGAAAAATATGGAATATAAAACAAATTTTCGATAAAAAACTACTTTATGTGTCGTATATTATGAGGTCAGATCAATGATATTACAAAATATCCTGATTAATAGGTATTTATGTTTCTAATGAAATTTCTTGCGTAAATAAAGAG
>NZ_QUDI01000005.1:0-150843 GCF_003477465.1 Parabacteroides sp. AF48-14 | reverse complement strand
GACCGTCCTCTTTTGCCATTACGCTGCAATGTGTAGTGCACTCGGCACCTCGCGAAGATTAGCACGGTCGTAATGGCGATTTGGACGGTCGTAATTGAAAAGAGGACCGTCTTAAGGGCAAAAATGCACCTGAATTTCCTTGGGATATTCGGAACGCCGTCCATTTTATTTTCAAATATTCGATTCTCCGGGAGTTAAGGTTTATCACTTTGTCGGTGTTCCCGGTTTCCAGTAATCAATTTGCACGTTTTTTAGAATGGGCTGCGCACCTCATTTTATCTATTGTCAGTTGAACAGGCTAAAACAGTGAAAAAAGTCAGTTCAAAATCGATCAAGATTTCAGATGAAATAGAAAAACGCCGGGAAAAGGGGGTTATTGTAATTTCGCCATTTATCTCTTTCAATACAGAAAGCTTAAATATAAGCAAAATCGTTCCGTGAAAAGTACACTTTCAGGCAAAAACTGTACTTTTCACGGAACACTTTTAAATACAAACCCTGCTTTTACAAGCACGACAAGCCTTTCTCTCGCCCATGCAAACCACCCCCTAAACAATTTCTTATCACCAACTAACGTCTAAAATGAATTAATTGTGTAAATTTGCCGTTCAAACTAAATGACTGATGGGCGTAGAAATTAGAGAAGTTACCAGTAAGAAGGAACTGAAGAAATTCGTAAAATTCAATATCGAATTATACAAAGGCAACCCGTATCATGTGCCAGGACTAATAGAAGAAGAGATGGTGACGTTGGATAAAAAGAAGAATCCGGCGTTCGAAGTGTGTGATGCAATCTATTTTCTGGCTTACAAAGACGGAAAAGTTGTGGGACGTATTGCGGGGATGGTTAATCGCCGGAGTAATGAAACATGGAACCAGAAGAGAGCTCGTTTCGGGTTTGTCGATTTTATCGATGACGTGGAGGTGGTCGATGCTTTATTCAACGCTGTCGAGAAATGGGCGCGTGAACAAGGCATGAATGAGATACACGGGCCGATGGGATTCACGGATATGGACCACGAAGGGATGCTGATAGAAGGATTTGATCAGCTCGGGACAATGGCGACGATCTATAATTATCCGTACTATCCGAAACAGATGGAGCGTATGGGATATACGAAAGATCAGGATTGGCACGAGTTCAAGATATATATTCCGGAGGGAGTGCCGGAAAAACATTTGCGTATCGGAGAGATCGTAAAGAAAAAGTACGGACTGAAGGTGATGAAGTTCAAGAATGCCAAGGCGATCATGCCTTATGCGCAGAAAGTATTTCAGACCCTGAACGAGTCGTATGCACCTCTGTACGGGTTTGCACGGCTCACCCAGAAACAGATCGATTTTTATCTCGCCACGTACATACCGATGCTTCGGTATGACCTGGTTACGCTCATCGTCCGTGAGGAAGATGACGTAGTGGTCGGTTTCGGTATTTCGCTGCCTAACCTGTCCAAGGCGATGCAGAAAGCGAAAGGGCATCTTTTCCCCTTCGGCTGGATTTATCTGCTGAAGGCGTTGAAGAGCAAGCCGAAAGTAATCGATTTGTATCTGACCGGCGTTTTGCCGGAGTACCAGAGTAAGGGAGTAAACGCGTTGTTGTTTAACGACCTGATCCCGGTATATAAGAGTGTAGGAGCTGTTTACGCTGAAAGTAATCCGGAGTTGGAAACAAACAATGCAGTACAGGCACAATGGGATTATTTCAAACGTGAACATCATAAAACAAGAAGAGCTTTTATAAAACAATTATAATCTATGGACGAACTGAATTCAACAATGCAACAGCCGACAGCGTATGATGATGACGATATCAAGACGCTTGACTGGATGGAACATATCCGTCGCCGCCCCGGTATGTATATCGGGAAGTTAGGGGATGGTAGTTATGCTGATGACGGTATTTATGTATTGCTGAAAGAGGTGCTGGACAACTCCATCGACGAATACATGATGGGGTACGGTAAAACCATAGAAGTCACCGTTGAAGAAGGCACCGTCTCCGTACGCGACTATGGCCGCGGGGTTCCGTTAGGCAAGGTGGTCGACGTCTCCAGCAAGATGAATACCGGAGCCAAATACGACAGCAAGGCTTTCAAGAAGTCGGTCGGTCTGAATGGTGTCGGTATCAAGGCGGTGAATGCCTTAAGCAGCTATTTCCTGATCACCAGCCACCGCGACGGCGAATGCAAGCGGGTGGAATACAGCAAGGCGATCGTGACGGAAGACGCTCCTATCTGCCCGACGGAAGAGCCGAACGGGACACTGACTTATTTTATTCCGGACAAGGAGATATTCAAGGATTACCAGTACAAGGACGAGTACATCGAAAGCCTGCTGAAGAACTATGTGTTCCTGAACTCCGGATTGACAATCATCTTTAACGGCAAGAGGTTTCATTCCCGCAACGGTCTGGTGGACTTGCTGAACGAGAACATGACGACCGAGCCTTTATACCCGATCATCCATTTGAAAGGGGAAGACATAGAGGTCGTAATCACGCACAGTAACCAGTACGGGGAGGAATATTACTCGTTCGTCAACGGACAGCATACGACACAAGGCGGTACGCACCTCTCGGCTTTCCGCGAAGCGTTGGGGCGTGTGATAAAGGAATATTACAACAAGAATTTCGAATATTCGGATATCCGTGCCGGTGTGGTAGCCGCCATCAGTATCAAGGTGGAAGAGCCGGTGTTCGAAAGCCAGACCAAGACCAAGCTTGGATCAAAAGATATGGGGCCGGAGGGTCCTTCGGTCGGTAAGTTTATCGGGGATTTCATCAAGAAGGAACTGGATAACTACCTGCACAAGAACGCAGAGACTTCGGACGCTCTGCTCCGCAAGATACAGGAGTCGGAAAAGGAACGTAAAGCGATTGCCGGCGTGACGAAACTGGCCCGTGAACGTGCCAAGAAAGCGAACCTGCATAATAAGAAACTGCGCGATTGCCGCATTCACCTGAATGACACGAAAGGGGATAACCTGGAAGACAGTTGCATCTTCATCACCGAGGGTGACTCGGCAAGCGGTTCGATCACAAAGAGCCGCGATCCGAATTTGCAGGCGGTGTTCAGCCTTCGCGGTAAACCGCTTAACAGCTATGGGCTGACCAAGAAGATTGTTTATGAGAACGAAGAGTTCAACCTGCTTCAGGCGGCGTTGAATATCGAGGACGGGTTGGAAGGTTTACGATATAATAAGGTAATCATTGCGACCGATGCCGATGTGGACGGTATGCATATCCGCCTGTTGCTGATCACGTTCTTCCTGCAGTTCTTCCCGGACCTGATCAAACGCAATCATGTCTATATCCTGCAAACGCCGCTGTTCCGTGTGCGTAATAAACAGAAAACCTGGTATTGCTACAGTGAAGAGGAACGCGTGAATGCGATTGCCGCCGCAGGAAAGAATGCAGAGATCACCCGATTCAAAGGTCTCGGAGAGATTTCGCCGGACGAGTTCAAGCATTTTATCGGAAAGGATATCCGCCTGGACCCGGTAACGATGAAGAAGGAAGACCTCGTGAAAGATATGCTGGAATTCTATATGGGCAAGAACACCATGGAACGACAGAACTTTATCATCGACAATCTGGTTGTAGAAGAAGACGTGGTTAATTGAAAATGAAAGAGAATATGGCAAAACGAATTGCTCTTTTTCCCGGGACGTTCGACCCGTTTACGATCGGTCATGAGTCATTGGTAAGCCGCGGGCTCGAGTTGGTGGATGAGATTATTATTTCTATCGGTATCAACGACACGAAACAGACTCATTTCTCCTTGGAGAAACGATTGGAGGCGATCCGGGAGTTATACAAGGATGAACCGCGCGTGCAGGTCATGTCGTACGATTCGCTGACGGTCGATTTCGCCCAACAGATGCAGGCGGGATTTATCCTGCGCGGTATCCGTACGGTGAACGATTTCGAATATGAAAAGAGCATTGCCGACGTAAACCGGAAGTTGAGCGGTATCGAGACATTTATTCTCTTTACGGAACCGGAACATACGCATATCAGTTCCAGCATCGTGCGGGAATTGTTGCGGTATGGCAAAGATATTTCCCAGTTTGTGCCGAAAGGGACAAACCTTTATTAATAAATTAGAACAATGAAAAAAATTATCCTGCCACTCCTTATATTGAGTGTTTTTGCTGCTTCGATGTCGGCACAACGTGGTAACAACGTGGATGCCCGCAAGCTTCAGTTGGCTCTGTATGCCATCTCCAATTTGTATGTGGATTCTACAAGTGAAACAAAACTGGTGGAAGATGCTATTGTAGGCATGTTGGAGAAACTGGACCCCCACTCTACCTATACGGACCCGGAAGAGACGAAGGAGATGACAGAGCCGTTGCAGGGTAACTTCGACGGAATCGGCATCCAGTTCAATATGCTGACGGATACCTTATATGTGATCCAGGTAATCCCCGGCGGTCCTTCGGAAAAGGTGGGTTTGATGGCAGGCGACCGTATCATCATGGTAGACGATACGCTGATTGCCGGTGTCAAAATGAAGAATACGGATGTAATGAAACGCCTTCGCGGTCCCAAGAATACGGAAGTCCGCGTAAAGGTTTTGCGTAATGGCGTGCCGGACCTGATCGAGTTCAGGATCATTCGCGGGAAGATACCTGTGTACAGCTTAGACGCTGCATATATGGCGGATAAGACTACGGGATATATCAAGCTGAACCGTTTTGCGGCCTCTTCTGCCGACGAATTTAAGGAAGCATTGGAGAAACTGAAAAAGCAGGGAATGAAAAACCTGATCCTCGACCTGCAGGGAAATGGCGGCGGCTATCTGAACATAGCCATCGACCTGGCGGATGAGTTTTTAGGTAAAGATAAACTGATCGTATATACAGAAGGGAACAAACAACCGCGTGAAGAAGCCAAATCGACGGCTCGCGGTGGTTTCGAGGAAGGACGTTTGGTCGTATTGGTGGACGAGACATCCGCTTCCGCCAGTGAAATCCTTTCCGGAGCGATACAGGACTGGGACCGTGGCGTAGTTCTCGGTCGCCGGACGTTTGGAAAAGGGTTGGTGCAGAAACCGATCCCGATGCCTGACGGTTCGATGATCCGTCTGACTGTCGCCCGTTACTACACACCGACAGGCCGTTCCATCCAGAAACCGTATGTAAACGGTAACCAGGAACAGTATAATCACGACCTGATCGACCGCTACAACCGGGGCGAACTGATGAGTGCGGACAGCATCCATTTCCCCGACTCGATGAAGTACAACACATTAGAGACAAAGCGTATCGTTTACGGCGGCGGCGGTATCATGCCGGATGTCTTTATTCCGGTCGACACTTCCCGCTATACCGATTACCACCGTAGTGTGGTGGCAGCCGGATTGGTGAACCGCATCGCTATGAATTACCTGGACCGCCATCGTGCCGAGTTGAACAAGAAATATCCGAAGTTCGCCCAATACAAGCAGAACTTCAATGTTACGGAAGAGATGATGCAGGAACTGATCTCATTGGCGAAAGAAAATAAGATCGAGTTCAACGAAGAACAATATAACCGTTCCAAACCGCTGATCATGCTCCAGATCAAAGCTTTGATAGCCCGCGACCTGTATGACATGGCCGAGTACTTCCAAGTCATCAACGACGACAACGAAAGCTATCAGGAAGCCTTGCGCCTCATCAACGACGAACAGCGGTACGAAAAGGAATTGGGAAAGTAAAACATAATATGTACTGGACACTATTTCTGACATTTGTAAAGATAGGGACTTTTACCATTGGGGGAGGATATGCGATGCTTCCCCTGATCCAACGGGAGGTGGTGGATAAAGGGTGGCTTTCGAAGGAAGACTTTGTCGACCTTTTCTCCGTCGCCCAGTCGCTGCCCGGGATATTTGCGGTAAACATCTCCATCTTTGTCGGTTATAAGCTGAAGAAAGTGCCGGGAGGCGTTGTCTGCGCCTTAGGAAGCATACTCCCTTCCTTCTTTATTATATTGGCGATTGCGCTGTTCTTTACACACGTACAGGACAATGTATGGGTGGAAAAAGCGTTCAAAGGGCTGCGCCCGGCTGTTGTGGCGCTGATTGCCGTACCCTGCCTGACAACGGCGCGCTCCATCAAGATGAGCTACAAAGAGCTGATTATTCCTATTGCGGCGGCGCTACTGATCTGGCAGGGAGGACTGTCTCCGGTATGGATTATCGTGGCGGCCATTGTAGGGGGACTTATTTACGGACTGAAAATAAAGAAAGACTGATATGATCTGGTTGCAACTGTTTTACGTATATCTGAAAATCGGAATATTCGGCTTTGGCGGTGGCTATGCCATGCTCTCCCTGATACAGGCGGATGTGGTAGACCGTTACGGGTGGATTTCCTCGCAGGAGTTTACGGATATCGTGGCAATCTCGCAGATGACACCGGGCCCGATCGGGATCAACAGTGCGACCTATATAGGATATACGGCGATCCATAATGCCGGCTATTCACCGGGAATGGCAATCTTAGGGTCTTGCCTGACGACTTTCGCCGTTTGCCTCCCTTCTTTCCTGTTGGTATTGGCTATCTCGTACGCCTTCGCCAAGTTCCGGAATAATAAATATGTCTCTGCCGCTTTCTACGGACTCCGCCCGGCAACGGTCGGCCTGATTGCAGCGGCAGCCTTGTTGCTGATGAACAGCGAGAACTTCATCGACTATAAGAGCTTCCTGATATTCGGCGCAGCCTTTATCCTGACCTGGAAGTTCAAGATCAACCCTATCCTGATGATTATTTTAGCAGGTATTGCCGGGATTGCCCTCTATTGGTAAATACGAGCAAACACACCGATAAATCATCATTTAAAACCTTTCATCGATAGAAATTCCCCTTTTGTCGAGGGAAAGCCCCTCTTTTTCTAATCCGATTGTACAGGTTTCCACCGCTTTGTAGTTTTGCTTCCGTAAACAAGGTAAAAAGATTGTCAGGTTGCAAAACAAAAGCATTATGAAACGAATATCATCCATACTCCTCTCCTGCCTGCTTCTCCTGCCAGCCGGGATGAAAGCGGAGGACGACGTGCCAAAGCAGTGGACGCTCAACGACTGTATCGATTATGCATTGGAGCATAACATCACGATCCGGCGTAACCGTATCAACGTCGAAAGCACGCAAGAAGACGTAAAGACAGCGAAAGCTGATCTGCTCCCCTCCCTGAACGGAAGTATAAGCCAACGTGTCGTAAACCGCCCGAACAGTGCGAGCGGCACGATCATCAGTGGTGACAACATCACCACCAGCCAGAGTAAGACCTCCTACAACGGGAGCTACGGCATCGATGCCAACTGGACCGTCTACAACGGAAGCAAACGCCTGAACACCATCAAGCAACAAGAGCTGAACAGCCGCATCGCCGAGCTCAACGTTTCCGAAAGCGAGAACTCTATCGAAGAAAGCATCACCCAACTGTATGTGCAGATACTCTACTCCGCCGAAGCGGTAAAGGTGAACGAATCGACGCTGGAAGTAAGCCGGAAGGAATACGAACGCGGCCAGGAGCTGTTCAACGTCGGGAGCATCGCCTCGAGCGACCTCGCCCAACTGGAAGCGCAGGTAAGCAACGACAATTACCAATTAGTCACTTCGCAAGCTACCCTGCAGGATTACAAGCTGCAACTGAAACAGCTTCTCGAACTGGACGGAGACTTCGAAATGGCCCTCTACCTGCCGCAGTTAGACGACAGCAACGTACTGATCCCGCTGCCCGCCAAAGACGATGTCTATCACACGGCTCTCAGCCTCCGTCCCGAAATAGAATCCGGCAAGCTGAATGTGGAGACTTCCGATCTGAGCATCAAGACAGCACGTGCCGGATACCTTCCGACCCTCAGCCTCAGCGCAGGAATCGGAACGACCAATGCCAACGGAAGCGACTTCAGCTTTAGCGAACAGGTCAAACAGAACTGGAACAATTCGTTAGGCCTGACCCTAAGCATTCCTATCTTTGACAAGCGACAGACAAAAAGCTCCATCAACAAGGCCAAGTTACAACGGCAGACCAGCCAGTTAGACCTGCTTGACAAGCAAAAGACACTCTATAAGACGATCGAAAGCCTCTGGTTAAGCGCTAACAGCGCACAACAGCAATACGTAGCCGCTGCCCGGAAGCTGAAAAGCACTGAAACCAGCTACTCGCTCGTCAGCGAACAGTTTAACGTGGGTATGAAAAACACCGTCGAACTGCTCACCGAAAAGAACAACCTGCTAAGTGCACAACAGGAAACGCTTCAGGCCAAATACACAGCCATCTTGAACGCCGGCCTGCTCCGCTTCTACCAGGGAGAAGAGATCAATCTATTTTAAAGAATAAAAACAGACAAGGATATGAACAAGAAGAAACTAATCATCGGTATAGTAGGCGTACTGGTCGTAGCCGGAGGCATCTGGTTCTTCACCGGTAAATCGTCGAAAGGCGGCATCAGACTCGAGACTGCCAAAGTGGGCCGTAGTTCCATCTCGAACACGGTGACAGCAACCGGAACAGTCGAACCGGTAACAGAAGTGGAAGTCGGTACGCAGGTATCCGGCATCATCGACAAACTCTATGCGGATTACAACGACGTGGTAAAGGCAGGACAGTTGATCGCCGAAATGGACAAGGTCAACCTGAAAGCCGAACTCGCCTCCGCCCAGGCACAGTTGGCAAGCAGTAAATGCGAGTATGAATACCAGCAAAAGAACTATGCCCGCAACAAGGTCCTCTATGAAAAGAAGCTGATCAGCGACTCCGACTACGAGACCGCGACTTACAACTACGAGAAAGCAAAAGCCGCTTACGAACAGAACCAGGCTTCCATGGTCAAGGTGAACCGTAACCTCGAATACGCAACCATTACCAGCCCGATAGACGGCGTTGTCATCAATCGTGCCGTTGAAGAAGGACAGACCGTTGCAGCAGGATTCGAGACACCGACCCTGTTCACGATCGCCGCCGACCTGACCAAGATGCAGGTGATCGCCGATGTGGATGGAGCCGATATAGGCAATGTCGAGAACGGACAACGCGTCTCCTTCACCGTCGATGCCTATCCGAACGACGTCTTTGAAGGGACAGTCACCCAGATCCGCCTCGGCGACAGCGAGAGCAGCAGTTCCGCTTCGACCTCCACATCAACGGTTGTGACCTATGAAGTAGTCATCTCGGCCGAAAACCCGGACCTGAAGTTGAAACCGCGCCTGACGGCCAATGTGACGATCTTCACGCTGGAACGCGACAATGTCCTCACCGTTCCGACCAAATCGCTCCGTTTCGTGCCGGATGCAGAGATGTTGGCCCAATTAGGTTACGTCGTATCCGATGCAAACATGGAAGCCCCGACCGGCAAGCGAATGGTATGGATCAAGAACGGACAGGAACTGAAGCCGAAGTTTGTCACCGTAGGTTCCACCAGCGGCAACATGATCGAGATAACCGACGGCCTCAATGAAGGCGAAGAGCTGGCTGTAGACCTCGAAGCAGCCTCCGCCACCCCGACCGCCAGTGCCGAAACGGAACGCAGCCCTTTCATGCCAGGCCCTCCGGGAAGCAATAAAAACAAGAAGAGTGCAAAGTAGGAGAATCATGATGAAAGAGATAATCAAATTAGAAAACATCAAACGTGACTTCAAGGTCGGCGACGAGACCGTCCATGCCCTGCGTGGCGTCTCCTTCACGATCTACGAAGGCGAGTTTGTCACCATCATGGGGACATCCGGCTCCGGTAAGAGTACCTTGCTGAACACGTTGGGTTGCCTCGACACGCCGACCAGCGGAGAATACTACCTCGACGGCGTATCGGTCCGTACGATGGGGAAAAACTCCCGTGCGACCCTGCGCAACCGCAAGATCGGATTCGTCTTTCAGAGCTACAACCTGTTGCCGAAAACGACAGCGATCGAGAATGTAGAACTGCCCCTGATGTACAACCCCAACTACAGCGCAGCCGCCCGCCGTGAAAAGGCAATCGAATCGCTGATAGCCGTAGGTCTGGGCGACCGCCTGATGCATAAAAGCAACCAGATGTCCGGCGGACAGATGCAACGCGTCGCCATCGCCCGTGCACTGGTGAACGACCCTGCCGTGATCCTGGCGGACGAAGCGACCGGAAACCTCGATACCCGGACCTCGTTCGACATACTGGTACTCTTCCAGAAGCTCCATGCCGAAGGACGTACCATCATATTCGTGACCCACAACCCGGAGATCGCCCAATACAGCAGCCGCAACATCACGCTGCGCGACGGGCATGTCACCTCCGACACGGTCAATACGAATATCCAAGATGCAGCTGAAGCTTTGGCAAAACTACCAAAGAACGATGATTAATAATTATTCAATGTGCAAATGTGCCAATATGCCAATATGAAATCACGGAAGGTAATACGGCTATAGCACATTAACACATTGGCACATTGGCAAATTAACACATTATTCACAATGAACGGAACAAACCTAATAAAAATAGCCCTCCGGGCACTCGCCAATAACAAGCTGCGCGGCTTCCTTACGATGCTGGGTATCATTATCGGCGTTGCATCCGTGATCACGATGCTCGCCATCGGACAAGGTTCGAAGCGAAGCATACAGGCACAGATCAGCGAAATGGGTTCCAACATGATCATGATACATCCCGGAGCCGACGTGCGTGGCGGTGTCCGCCAGGATGCCTCGGCCATGGAAACGCTGAAGTTACAGGATTATGAAGACATAGCCGACGAAACCCGCTATGTCTCCGCCGTCTCCCCTTCTGTCAGCAGTAGCGGACAGGCTATCTACGGAGCCAACAATGCGCCGACCACCGTCTACGGCATCAGTTCCGATTATCTCGAGATCCGCCGTTACAAGGTGCAGGACGGCGAGATGTTCAGTGACCAGGACGTGCAAACCGCCGCCAAGGTATGTGTAGTAGGGAAAACCGTTGTCGACAACCTCTTCCCCGAAGGGGGCAATCCGGTCGGCAAAGTGATACGATTCAAGAGTCTGCCTTTCCGCATCGTAGGCGTGTTAGAAAGCAAAGGATACAACAGCATGGGAATGGACCAGGACGACCTAATCTTAGCTCCATACACAACTATTCAGAAAAAGGTCCTGGCCATTACCCATTTGCAAGGCATTACCTGTTCGGCCCTCAAAGAGGAATACACCGACCAGGCCATCGACGAGATTACAGAGATACTCCGCCGCAACCATAAGTTGAAGGATACAGATGATGATGATTTTACGATCCGTAGCCAGCAGGAGTTGAGCACGATGTTGACAAGTACTACGGATATGATGACGGTGCTGTTGGCGGCTGTGGCGGGTATTTCTCTTCTCGTAGGTGGTATTGGAATTATGAACATCATGTACGTCAGCGTCACCGAACGTACACGTGAAATAGGCCTCCGCATGAGTATCGGGGCAAAAGGCATTGACATCCTGGCACAGTTTCTGATCGAGTCTATCCTGATCAGTGTGACAGGCGGTTTGATAGGTGTAGTCTTTGGAGTGGGCGCAGCGCTCATTGTGAACGGGGTCGCCCACTTTCCAATCTACATCCAGCCCTGGAGCGTGGTCCTGTCGTTTGCCGTATGTACCGTCACCGGCGTATTCTTCGGCTGGTATCCGGCTAAGAAGGCTGCACAACTCGATCCGATAGAGGCGATCCGATATGAATAGAATGCAAATAAAACGTATCTTTGCACAAATGAAAACTACGGAGACAATGCATAATACACTGCCGGCTCCCCCTTTTAAAGGGATGGGAAAATTGATACATATCGTAGCCTGGGGTATCCTCTTCGGGCTACCCTTCTTCTTTACAGGCCGGGAGTCGCAAACGGTGACTGTTATCAGCTACGTCCGTTCCGTCATCGTTCCGCTGTCGTTCATGCTGGTGTTCTATGCCAACTATGTCCTGTTGATCGATCATTTTCTGTTCACCAAGCATACATGGAAATTCTTCCTCAGCAATATCGTATTAATAGCCGCTGCAATGGGCGGTGTCCATCTGATGTTCGAATTGCTTCCGCATCCGGAATGGACACATCCCAGACCGGAGAAAGAGATACAGGAGGTCATCGGTTTCTTCATCGTGAATGCCATGCTATACCTGCTTGTAGCAGGACTAAGCGTCGCGATCAAAATGACAGGGAGCTGGTATCAGACCGAAACCGCCCGGCGGGAACTGGAGAAGAGCCGTGCAGAAGCCGAACTGCAGAACCTGAAGAGCCAGCTGAACCCGCATTTCCTGTTCAACACGCTGAATAATATCTATAGCCTGATCGCTTTCAGCCCCGAACGGGCACAGGAAGCGGTGCACGACCTGAGCCGCCTCTTGCGTTACGTCCTCTATGAGAGCAGCCAGCCTGCCGTGCCATTAGAGAAAGAGCTCGATTTTATCCGTAATTATGTGGAGTTGATGCGTATCCGCCTGCCGGAACATGCCCGGTTGACCACTGCCATCTCATCCGTCAATCCGTCAACACCCGTAGCTCCGCTCCTTTTCATCTCGCTGATCGAGAATGCGTTCAAGCATGGGGTGAGCAATAACAAACCGTCTTTCATCGATCTGGACATCCATCAGGAGGGCGAGCGGATCATCTGTTCCATCCGCAACAGCTATTTCCCGAAAGATACCGACCAGGACAAGAGCGGTTCCGGCATCGGCTTGCAGAACCTCCACCGCCGGCTGGAGCTGCTGTATCCCAACCGCCATATCTTCTCGTGCAAGGCAGAAGGCGACAACTACCACAGCTTACTGGAACTGCAGGCGTCTCCGAACATAGACAAATAGATGGCATAATTATATAATCACAGCGTTTTACAGGGCCGGATATAACAAGGTTACAGGATTTTGCTTACTTTTGCTTGCATCATCTAACAGATAACCGCATATGAAACTGACCTGTGCCATCATTGACGACGAACCACTGGCGATCAGCCTTTTGGAAAGCTATGTGAACAAGACGCCTTTCCTGGAGTTGGCGGGGAAATATAATAGCGCCGTCAACGCACTTCCCGTACTCAGCAAGGAGCCTGTCGACCTGCTTTTCCTGGATATCCAGATGCCGGAACTGAGCGGCATGGAGTTCTCGCGCATACTGGAGGCCAATACCCGTATCATCTTTACGACGGCTTTCGGGCAATATGCACTCGACAGCTATAAGGTGAATGCACTCGATTATCTGTTGAAGCCGATCAGTTACCCGGATTTCCTCAAGGCGGCCAACAAGGCGTTGCAGTGGTATGAGTTGGCGCGAACCGCCCCTACGACAACGGGTATCGAATCGATCTTTATCAAGACGGAATACAAATTGGTTCAGATCGAACTGCGCAAGATACTCTATATCGAGGGGTTGAAGGATTATGTCAAGATTTACATCGAAGATGAAGCGCATCCCGTTCTCTCCCTGATGAGCATGAAGTCACTGGAAGAAATGCTTCCGACGGACCGTTTCATCCGCGTACACCGTTCCTTCATCGTCCAGCCGGAAAAAATCAGGGTGATCGAACGGAACCGGATTGTGTTCGGCAAAGAATACATCCCGATCTCCGACAACTACAAACAGAAGTTCATGGATTTCCTCACCCAGCGGTCACTGCTTCCGTAATCAGAAGAGCTGCAACAGGAGTTTTTCCAGGCCTTTGGTCATCTGCCCCATACTGCATGAGTAGTTATTCGAGAAGACGGCGACGGCATACGTCTTTCCGTCTTTGGTGATATAGCCGGCATAACTCCGGACTCCGGTCATGCCTCCACTCTTCAGGCGGGCATTTCCTTGCAGCTTCGTCCCTTTTAACAGATTACGGACGGAACCTTCCACCCCGGCTTGCGGAAGAGAAGCGATGAAAGCATCGGATACGTCAGACTGCGTAGCCATATAGACCAACAGTTCCCCGATAAACGCGGCAGAGACCTTATCCGCAGGGGCAGCACCGCAACCGTCATGCATCTTCAACGGGAAAACGTCCAATCCTTTCTTCTCCCAATATTCCTTTACCACCTGTACGCCACGGCCAAAAGAAGAAATCACTTCATTCCGGCGAGGCTTATACTGCAAACCGACGGTTTTGAGTAAGGCATCCGCAAACAGATTATGGCTGACATGGTTACATACGCTTGCGATCTCCCCTAAAGTAGGCGAATAAGTGGTGACTACACGGGTGCGTTCTTGTTTCTTCCATCGGTTCTGTTCCATTTCCATACGATAGCAGGAAGGAGCTCCATCCACCCGGATTCCTTTCTGGCGCAGCCGGGCAGTCAGGTATTCTGCCATAAACAAGGCCGGATCAGGGATATCCCCTTTCAACACATATTGCTCACGGTTGGCAGGGAGGACTCCATATAAATAACGCACATTGTCAAACGGCGAGCCTATGATATAGGCGCTATCCGAAGAGACGGAAAGGGCTTTCAGGTAATTCTTAAAACAGATAGAGGGAATATCCGGGTCCGTTCCCTTTACTGAAGGCTGCGTCCCGGCAGGACCGGTCTGCAAAGACAGCTTATACAGGTTATCGAAAACGGAGATGCCATAGCTACCGGCGGCATAATAGTTTCCCATATCTTCCCGAAGCCATTTGATAGAGATGCCTTCCGTATCGAAAATGCTTTCATCCGAAATAACGGAACCCGTAATCTGTTTGATACCTGCTTTCTGCAAGGCAGCGATCCAGGTAGCAAGGAACTTGTTTTGCTCCGGAGCGAAATGTGAAGAGCCCAAAGAGGGGTCACCGCTTCCCTTTATATACAGATTACCGTGCAAAACACCATCTTGCAGTGTCCCGTCATATTCCAGTGAAGTCGGATAGCGATAGTCTTCCCCCAATATTTCGAGCGCCGTAGCTGTAGTAACAGTCTTCAAAACCGATGCCGGAGAAAGCAGGCGGTCGGTATCATAACTATAAACTGTTTTGCCTTCCTTCACGTCTTTTACAATCAGTGAAAAAGAAGCACCCTGCATATAAGGGGCCTGCAACAATTGTTTAACAGGAGCAGGCACTTGCGCTTCTGCCAACAGCTGAAAACAAAAGAACAGGCAAATCGGTAATATTTTGTTTCGTATCATCCTTTCTATTAGACTTTATTTTATCTTTGCCCAAAGATAATAATTATATATGAACCCACTATTCGATAAACCGTTTACATTCGACAGGGTGGCGCGTATCCTTTTCGGCCTCGCCGTGATCAGTGGTATCATCTATCTGATTGCTGTCCTGCGTAATGCTTTGTTGCCTTTCCTGATAGCCTGGCTGCTGGCCTATATGATGCAACCATTTGTCCGTTTTTTCCAATATAAAGTAAAGCTGAAAAGTCGGTTATTATCTATTCTGGCTGTACTCATCTCCACTCTCCTTATTTTATCGTTAGTCACTGTATTGGTCGTTCCTTCCGTCACACAGGAGGTCAACAGGACCGTCGAACTGATGCAGGAACATAACCGGAACTACGGACGTATTCCGATGATCCCGCAGGCTTGGACCGAATATATCGAGAAAAACATCGACCCCGACCAGTTGGCCCAATTGCTGAGTAAGGAGAATATTGAGAAAGCCGTCAAACAGATCGCACCGAAAATGTGGGTGGTGTTGACCAACACTTTTTCCATACTTTTCAGCATCACAATTGTCTTTGTAATTTTCCTCTATTTCATCTTTATCTTGCTGGACTACGAACGGATAGCAAGCGGGTGGGTTCATCTGATCCCGGAACGCTACCGGCCTTTCGTGCAAGGCTTGGCTGACGATGTCGAATACAGTATGAACCGTTATTTCCGCGGCCAGTCACTGATTGCGCTCAGTGTCGGGGTTCTGCTGGCTATCGGATTCAGGATTGTCGGTTTCCCGCTGGCAGTCATCTTAGGATTGTTCATCGGTGTCCTGAATCTGATTCCTTATATGCAGGCCATCGGTATTATCCCGATGATATTGCTCAGCCTCCTCAAGGCGGCCGAAACAGGCGATAACTTCTGGATAATCTTCGGTTCGGGTATTCTTGTCCTCGGTATCGTACAATGCATACAGGATCTGTTCCTCACCCCCCGTATCATGGGGAAGGCCATGGGATTGAATCCCGCCATCATTCTTCTGTCTCTATCCATATGGGGTACTTTGCTCGGATTTATAGGCCTGATCATAGCACTTCCCCTAACGACACTCTTTCTCTCTTATTATAAACGTTTTATACTGATGGAAGATGATCATTCACTCATGGAAAAGGACGAGATATCAAAGGCTCAAAAGAGAAAAACGACACCCGATGAGTAAAAAACTCACCTGAAGTGTTGCATATATAAAAAAAAGCCCTACCTTTGCACCCGCATTACAGAAGTAACGCACAGGATGAATCGCTAGCTCAGCAGGTAGAGCACATCCCTTTTAAGGATGGGGTCCTGGGTTCGAACCCAGGCGGTTCACTCAAACTTAAAGGCTTAGAGACTTATCTCCAAGCCTTTTTTTATTTGTTACCTTATAAGACAGTTACAAAAATGAAACGTATCGTTTTTTTAGACTATGTGCGCGTGTTCGCATGCTTCCTCGTCATTGTCGTCCATGCCAGTGAGAATTTTTATGGTGCAGCCGGATCTACAGACATGGCGGGCCCACAATCCTATTTAGCCAACGAGGCCGACCGGCTCTGGGTTTCCGTGTACGACGGTTTCTCGCGTATGGCAGTTCCTCTGTTCATGATTGTTTCCGCTTTTCTTCTTGTACCGATGAAGGAGGAACAGAGTATGTGGCAATTCTACCGCCGGCGTTTCACCCGTATCCTGCCGCCGTTTTTCATATTCATGATACTGTATAGCACGCTGCCTCTGCTATGGGGACAGATAGACAGGGATACATCCTTAACCGACTTATCGCGAATATTACTGAACTTCCCTTCGCTGGCCGGACACCTGTGGTTCATGTATCCTTTGATCAGTCTTTATCTCTTCATTCCTATAATTTCTCCATGGCTGAGCAAAGCCACAGCAAAAGAAGAGCTGTTCTTCATAGGGCTGTTCCTGTTATCGACGTGCATGCCGTATCTCAACCGATGGTCCGGTGAAGTATGGGGACAATGTTTTTGGAACGAATACCATATGTTGTGGTATTTCTCCGGTTATTTAGGATACCTCGTATTGGCGCACTACATACGTGTGCATCTGACATGGGATCGCACAAAACGCCTCGCTATAGGAACCGTTTTAATGCTTATCGGAGCGGTTTCGACCATCTATTCGTTCTATATCCAGGCTATACCCGGAGAAACCCTTACCACTCCTGTTATAGAGATAGGATGGGCTTTCTGCACAATTAACTGTGTGATTCTCACAACGGGCACATTCCTTATGTTTACATGCATAAGCCGGCCGAAAGCCCCACGACTCATAACGGAATTGTCGAAACTCAGCTATGGCATATATCTTATGCATATATTCTGGCTCGGGCTATGGGTAACAGTATTCAAGCAGACATTGGGATTGCCTACTGTTGCCGCCATACCCTGTATTGCTGTCAGCACCTTCATTTGCTGTTTCGTCACGACCAAGATTATCTCGTATATACCGGGCAGCAAATGGGTTATAGGAGATTAATCCCCGCCTTCCGTGCCTGCGAGTGCTGGAATTGGCGTTTGACGTGATAGAGTTTGCCATCTTTGATAAACTTTGCCCCGGTCTGCTTAAACCAGAACGAGATGCCGTTCTTTGCGCAAACATCGTGAAGTTCCATCACCCAGTCGAAATCGCAGGGACGGACATCATAGCCTGATTCGCCTCCGACGACAACCTGTTCCACCCATTCGCCTATGCGGAAAGGGGTGAGATCAATCCGCTCCAGCAACGGCTCACAGATGATGATCTTATGCTTGATGGGAGAAGTGTGGTAAATCGGCAGACGATAATTGGCACGGGACTGGTTCTCGACTGTGCAGCAGATGGTTACATTGTCATATCCGTCTCCCCAATCATCCGGCAAACATTGGGCAAGGCGGTCGATCCGTTTGGTAATCATCATGAAGTTCAAGTCACTACGCTGCCGTATCATCTCCCAGGCATCGGAACGCCATTCATCAGCGTCGCTGACAAAGAAATCGGAAGTGAAACAGGTATAGACCAATGTCCCGGACGGGATTTTGTATTCCCCGTTACGCTTCCGGCGGATGGGTACATCAAAGCTCTTGGTCTGTGTCACTAAAGTACTGTCCACCTCTCTTCTTGCATCTCCCCGATAGACATAGCAATACATGCAGCCCTCACTCAACTTGTGACAGCCGTGCCACGGATTCCACAGGGCAGATTTCTTGACGATAGCGTTTGCCGGCATTACTGTAATACAACTTTATTGATATGATTAAACTAACGTTTACGGTGCCCAATTTTAGTCGGACATTTGCAAATGTAGCAAATTATTATATCTTTTATCAGATTTGGGCAAACGCCTGCTCCAAATCGTCAATGATGTCATCGATATACTCGGTTCCGATACTCAGGCGCACGGTGGAAGGCGTGATGCGTTGTCCGGCCAGTTCTTCCGGGGTCATCTGCGAATGGGTGGTCGTATAAGGGTGAATGACGAGGCTCTTCACATCGGCGACATTGGCAAGAAGGGAGAAGATTTCTAATGAATCGATAAACTTCCAGGCAGCTTCCTGTCCGCCTTTAATCTCGAAGGTAAAGATGCTGCCGGCGCCTTTAGGGAAATATTTCTTGTACAGCTCATGGTCGGGATGAGACGGAAGGGACGGATGGTTCACTTTTGACACTTTGGGATGCCGGGACAGGTAATCCACTACTTTTAAAGCATTTGCCACATGCCGTTCCACACGAAGCGACAATGTTTCCAAGCCCTGCAACAGGATAAAAGCGTTGAACGGAGAAATAGTCGCCCCCGTATCACGCAGGATGACGGCACGGATGCGGGTCACAAAAGCTGCCGGACCGGCCACATCCGCAAAAACGGCGCCGTGATAACTCGGGTCCGGCTGGGCCAATGTCGGGAACTTGTCCGCATTCGCTTTCCAGTCGAAATTGCCGCTATCAACAATCACGCCTCCCAAACTCGTGCCGTGACCTCCGATAAACTTGGTCGCAGAGTGGACCACAATGTCGACACCGTGCTCGATCGGACGAATCAGATACGGAGTGCCGAATGTGTTATCGACAATCAACGGAATATGATGACGATGAGCCACTTCCGCCACGGCATCGATATTGGTCACATCGGAGTTCGGGTTGCCGAATGTTTCAACATAAACAGCCTTCGTATTCTCCCGGATAGCAGACTCCAAAGCGTCAAGGTCGTTTACGTTGACAATCGTATTACTTATGCCCTGACCGACTAACGTATGCGTGATCAGGTTGAAAGAGCCGCCGTAAAGATTATCGGCTGCAACAATATGATCGCCTGCACGCAGTATATTTTGCAGTGCATAGGTAACGGCAGCCGCACCGGAAGCGACAGCTAAGCCGGCGACACCTCCTTCAAGAGCCGCTACACGTGTTTCGAAAACGTCTTGTGTCGAGTTGGTCAGGCGGCCATAGATATTACCCGCGTCGCGAAGACCGAAACGATCTGCCGCATGCTGCGAATCGTGGAACACATAGGAAGTTGTCTGATAAATAGGGACTGCACGCGCATCTGTTGCGGGATCCGGCTGCTCTTGTCCGACATGGAGTTGTAAGGTCTCAAAATGCAATTTCTTTGTTGCCATAGTCTTATTCTTTTAAATTATTCTTCTTGTTTATTTTCCAGCAAAACTATAGACTATAGATACTTCAAACAAGATTTGCACTAAATACAGAAAATAATACTATTTTTACCGCATCAAACAGAACAAGCGTAAGGCACAGCGTGCCGAAAGTAGCTCTCAATAGAATTTTATTCTTATGAACACACCGGAGAAATTAGACAAAGTGGACCTGCAGATCCTGCGAACCCTGCAAAGCAACGCCCGACTGACGACAAAAGAGCTGGCGGCAAGCGTCAGCCTTTCATCGACCCCCGTCTTCGAACGCCTGAAACGTCTTGAAAACGGAGGATATATAAAGAAGTACATTGCCGTGCTGGATGCAGAAAAGCTGAACCAGGGTTTTGTGGTGTTTTGCAGCGTAAAGCTCAGAAGGTTGAACAAGGAAATTGCCGCCGAGTTTACAAGAATCGTACAAGACATTCCGGAAGTAACGGAATGCTACAATATATCGGGCCGCTATGATTACCTGCTCAAAATACACGCACCTAATATGAAATACTACCAGGAATTTATCCTGAACGTATTAGGAACAATCGACAGCCTCGGCTCCCTCGAAAGCACATTCGTAATGGCCGAGGTGAAACATCAATACGGGATACATATCTGACGGTTAAAACTCACCTATAAAACAAAGTCCAAATAGTTATCCTTATTTATTACGTCGAAAGAGGCCTCCGGATATGCGGCCGAAAAAGCAGACGGCGCTAAAGGCTTCTTATCGCCCCATTTAAATTCAAATGCAGAAATCCCGTCCGGGGACTCTTCAATCAAGTCTATCTCCTGATTATCATACGTACGCCAGAAATAAAACTCCTTTATCTGCATTTGGTTATTACACTTCTTAATACGCTCGCTAATCAAATAATTCTCCCATAAGGCACCAATATCCTGGCGCACAGCCAACGGGTTAAAATTACCAATAATAGCATTGCGAATTCCATTATCATAGAAATACCACTTTCCGGCTTTTACAACTTCTTTTCTCAAATTCCGTGAATATGCTCCCAAACGGTAGACAACAAATACCTTTGAAAGTAAGTCAAGGTATTTCTCTACTGTATTCTTACTCATGCCTAATTGCCGCCCAAGTTCCTCATACGAAACTTCACTTCCCATTTGAAAAGCAATCAGTCGTAGAAGTTCCCTCATCTTACCGGAGTTCTTTAAACCGTCGATTGCCAAAATATCCTTCAACAAATAAGCTCCAACAATATCCCGGAGATAATCCGTTTTACGCTCAAAACTCTCCAGCATTACCACTTCAGGATAGGAGCCATATATCAACCGGGATTCTAAATTACGCTTCGTCTCCAGAGCATTCTCGATTTGAGATATCTCTTTTTGCGAAAATGGGTTCAAATGGAACTGGGTTGAACGCCCGACTAACGGTTCGCCGGCTTTGTTAAGCAGGTCGAATGAAGATGAACCACTTGCAATCACTCTTATTCCCTCAATCTCGTCTACAATCAGTTTCAACTTAGCACCAATGTCCGGAATGTTTTGAGCTTCATCAATAGCAAGCAAGTCAATTCCTTCGAGTAAATGTTTATAGTTGGATATGCTACGTTCACTCAGCAAAGAGATTGTATCATAGTCTTCACCGTTGAGCAACATCGTTTTCCCTTTAAACGTCTTGATTAATTCGCGCATAAGGACAGTTTTACCAACTCGCCTTGCTCCAAAGAGCAGAATAGCCTTACCCGGCTCTATCCGCTCTGATATTTTATCCTGTAGGATTCGTTTGACTGTCTCCATATCCACTTAGTTTACAGCAAAGATAGTAAAAACGATCTCTCAACTGACGATTTTTATATTAAATTCGTCAATAGGATGACGAATTTACCATTCCCGCCTATTTCTTCAACGCATAAATGCGTTGGATGATGTCCACCACTTTCATGCCTTCCAGCACGTTGGTCGTGATGCATTCGGCGTCGGCGCCGGAAAGGACACGCACCACGTTGCGGATCACAAAGTTGTGATTCTGGGCGGAACCTTTGTAAGGGCCGTAGTCATTTCCCGGATTGGTCGGTGCCAACTCGGGCATTTCGTAGTCTTTGACGTGGCAGTATTCCACTTCATTCATATACTGTCCGCCGATTTTCACGCTGCCGTTCTCCGCAACGATCAGCATGCTGCTTTCCATGTTCTTGTTCCAGACGGAAGTGGAATAGCTCAGGCTTCCCATTCCGCCGTTCACAAAATTGAAGTTCACGAAGCCGGAATCCTCAAAAGCGGTCAGCCCGGCATGGTTGAAGTCGGCAAAACGGGCCTGAATGTTGCAGATATCCCCGAAAAGCCAGTACATGATATCGATGAAATGGGAGAACTGGGTGAAGAGCGTCCCTCCGTCCAGCTTGGCATCTCCGTGCCAGCCGCCCGGCTTATAATAGCGTTCGTCGCGGTTCCAGTAGCAGTTCAGCTGGACCATATAGATCTTGCCTAACTTGCCAGATTCCACCATTTCCTTGATCCAGACGGAAGGAGGAGAATAGCGGTTCTGCATGACGCAGAAGACCTGTTTGCGGTATTTCAACGAGGCATAAACAACCTTCTCGGCGTCGGCAAGCGTCAGCGCCATCGGTTTCTCGATCACGACATGGCAGCCTGCCTGAATAGCTTCGATAGCCATCGCAGCGTGCAGGCCGTTCGGGGTACAGATATTCACGACATCGATCGCGAGACCGCTCTGCAACAACTCCGCCAGAGAGGAGAAGAAAGGGACGTCGTAGGCTTCAACACCCAGTTCTTCACGGGGGCGGATGTCACAAAGGGCTACCAGTTCGGCATCCGGATCGCGGGTCACCATCTCGGCATGACGTTTACCGATATGGCCACAACCGACTACTGCGAATTTTATCTTTTTATCCATAATCATATCTTATTTGAGGGCGAGTTTGGAACTCGCCTCTACGAGGGTTTCTGTTATGTATTGCTGTTGTTCGGCTGACATCTCGGTATGAATGGGCAGGGAAAGAACGGATTCACACAAACGGGTAGCGACGTCCAAACTGCCGAAGATGCGGGAAATAGAACCGTATGCTTCCTGATGATGCACAGGCAACGGGTAATAAACCATCGAAGGGATCCCCCGCTCCTTCAACAGACCTTGCAGTGCATCCCGGTTACCGTCTTTCACCTGGATTGTATATTGGTGATAGACATGGGTGGAAAACGGGGAACGCGCCGGAAGAACGAACTGTTCGCAAGCGGCAAGCGCCTCGTCATAGTGGGCGGCAACCTTCCGGCGGGCTTCGGTAAAAGCTGTGATATGCTTCAACTTGACCTCCAGAATAGCGGCCTGCAACGTGTCCAGTCGGGAGTTGCAGCCAACCTGTTTATGATGATATTTACATTCCTGTCCATGATTGGCAATCATGCGGATGCGCGTTGCCAACGCCTCGTCCGATGTCATCAACGCGCCGCCGTCGCCATAGCACGCCAACGGTTTGGAGGGGAAAAAGGAAGTAATCCCGATATGCCCGATTGTCCCGGCCTTCTGCACCCGTCCGTCCGGGAAAGTATATTCCGCCCCGATAGACTGGGCATTATCTTCTATCACATACAAATGATAAGCATCGGCCAAGGCCATAATCGTCTCCATTTCGCAGGATTGTCCGAAGAGGTGGACGGCGATAATCGCCTTTGTCCGCTCAGAAACGGCCGCTTCTATCTTCTGCGGATCGATATTGAATGTGCACGGATCGACATCGACCAGCACTGGCGTCAGCCCTAACAACGCGACCACTTCGGCAGCAGCGATATAGGTGAACGCAGGCAGAATCACTTCGTCGCCCGGCTCGAGTTCCAGCGCCATCAGGGCAATCTGCAACGCATCCGTACCGTTTCCGCATGGAATCACGTAAGGAATCCGGAGATATTCGCCCAAATGCGCTGAAAAGGTTTTCACCTGCGGGCCGTTAATGAAGGCACAATTGTCGATCACACGTTGCATGGCTGCGTCTATCTCCTCCTTGAAGCGGAGATATTGTCCGTGCAAATCAACCATTTGTATCTGTTCCTCAAACATTTTCTTCCCGAGGTGTTTATTTCACTTCGCTGCCGGGTTTCACAGCTTTCTCCGGCATGATTACGGAGAGGCTTCCGTTGAAATCTTCGGCGGACAGTATCATTCCTTCGGAGACGATACCTTTCAGTTTGCGCGGTGCTAAGTTGGCGATGAAGCAAACCTGCTTGCCGACGAGATCTTCGGGAGCGTAGTGCTGGGCGATACCGGAGACGATCGTACGTTTTTCCAAACCGTCGTCAATGCGGAACTGAAGCAGTTTGTCTGCCTTAGGCACCTTTGTGCATTCCAGGATCGTCCCGACACGGATGTCCAACTTCGTAAAGTCGTCGAAGGCGATGTTCTCGCGAACCGGCTTTGCCTTGTAGTTGGCTTCTTCGTTTGCCTTCTTGGTGTCGAGCAGCTTCTGCACCTGCGCTTCGATCACACTGTCTTCGATCTTTTCAAACAGCAGTTCGGATTTGCCTAACTGGTGGCCGGCTTCCAGAAGGTCGGTCGAGCCGAGACGGTTCCAGCCTAACGGCGCGACGTTCAGCATCTTGTTCAGTTTCTCCATGCTGAAGGGCAGGAACGGTTCGAAGGCGATCGCCAGGTTTGCCGTGATCTGCAGGGAGATATTCATGATCGTTGCCACACGTCCCATGTCGGTCTTAGCCAGCTTCCAGGGTTCGGTGTCGGCCAGATATTTGTTACCTATGCGGGCCAGGTTCATGGCTTCCTTCTGGGCGTCGCGGAAATGGTATGTATCCAGCAGGCGCTCCACGTCGGCTTTCACGTTGGCGAAGTCTGTCAGTGTCTGGCGGTCATAGTCGGTCAGTTCGCCGGCTGCGGGCACTTTTCCTTCGAAATACTTCTCAGTCAGTACCAGTGCGCGGTTGACGAAGTTACCTAAGATAGCAACCAACTCATTGTTATTGCGTGCCTGGAAGTCTTTCCATGTGAAATCGTTATCCTTCGTTTCCGGAGCATTGGCAGTCAGGACATAGCGCAGGACATCCTGCTTGCCCGGCATATCGACCAGATATTCATTCAACCAGACAGCCCAGTTGCGGGAAGTGGAGATCTTATCGCCTTCGAGGTTCAGGAACTCGTTGGCCGGCACGTTTTCCGGCAGATTGAAACTGCCTTCCGCCTTCAACATCGCCGGGAAGACGATGCAGTGGAACACGATGTTATCCTTTCCGATGAAATGGACCATCTTGGTTTCCGGATCTTTCCACCAGGTTTCCCAGCTTTCGGGCAGCAACTCTTTCGTGTTGGAGATATATCCGATAGGCGCGTCGAACCAGACATACAGCACTTTGCCTTCAGCTCCTTCCACCGGTACGGGGATTCCCCAATCCAGGTCGCGGCTTACGGCGCGGGGTTGCAAGCCCATATCCAACCAGCTCTTGCACTGGCCATAGACGTTCGGTTTCCATTCCTTGTGTCCTTCCAGAATCCACTGGCGCAGGAACGGTTCCCATTTATCGAGAGGCAGATACCAGTGTTTGGTTTCCTTCATCACCGGCTGGCTTCCGCTGATCGCGGATTTCGGGTTGATAAGGTCTGTCGGGCTCAGGGATGTGCCGCAGGCTTCGCACTGGTCGCCGTAGGCCTTTTCGTTTCCGCAATGGGGGCAAGTTCCGGTAATATAGCGGTCGGCAAGGAATTGCTTTGCCTCTTCGTCATAATACTGTTCGCTCGTTTTCTCGATGAATTCGCCTTTGTCGTATAAGGTACGGAAGAAATCCGACGCAACCTGGCGATGTGTGGCCGAAGTCGTACGGGAATAGATATCGAAGGTGATACCGAAATCCTCGAAAGACTTCTTGATAATGCCATGATAGCGGTCAACCACATCCTGCGGAGTGATGCCTTCTTTCTTCGCTCTCAACGTGATAGGCACTCCGTGTTCATCCGATCCACCAATCATCAGAACCTCTTCTCCCTTCAGGCGAAGATAGCGTGCATAAATATCGGCAGGCACATACACTCCGGCCAGGTGACCGATGTGCACCGGCCCGTTCGCATACGGCAACGCGTAGTAATCAGTGTTCTCTTAAACTGTTTTTCCATACCTTGTGTTCTCTTTTTGAGGCACAAAGGTAAGGAATTTATTTTAGATATTATCACCTCAAGGAATCAGACTGCCAGCATATCGGGTTCATTTCAATATAATCTGCTATTCGTTGATACTCTTCATTATTACGAATGATATGATCATAATAATTCGCTTGCCAAACTTTTCTGCCGGGTGTTTCACGTATTATATTAATTTGTTTGGTAACCACAGATTTAAATCCGGCCATTAACGATGATATGGATTGGGGTTCCCGATACAATGGGGGTTGTTGGGGGTAGGGTTGTTGTTGTAGAGACGCACGGCCGTGCGTCTCTACGTTTGATATGTTATTCGTATATCAGTTCCAAATCATCCAGCCACAACGTGCTGCCGTCGCCTCCGGTGAAATAATCGCCGTATTTGCTGGCGCTGGCTACGACCACAATATAGGTTGGCTTGCGTGTCAGCGAGCGATAATCCAGCTTCAGCTTAAATTCCGTCCATTCACCGACCGTTTCTCCTACGATCATTTCCTGATAAGCGATGATATGCGAATCGGACTTGCTGAATAGCTGGCGGTTCTTCTTCTTTGTCTGGATACGTACCGGCGAGTTCCAGTCACCCAAAGCGATGTAGATATGCGCCTGGTCGTTCATGCCTTTTTGGGCATCCTCGAACTGATCTTCCGGATCATCCGAAATCTGGGAAATCGGTTTACAAGTATATTTGAACCAGCCTTTGAGTGTTGTCGGACGGGCGGTGAACGGGCGGCCGAAATCCAGAATACCGTCGGTTCCATCCGTCTTCACATATTCCCCGGCAAACAGGTTTCCGGCAGCAAACTTGATAATGACATTTTCCGATGCCAACTTGATCGAGCGTTTGCCGCCATGAGGTTTCGACTCATCGAAGACTGTCACATTCTTGTTGGCCAGGTTAGAGCCGGTATTTCCAGTGTCCCAGAACATCTCTCCTCCTTCGGCATAGACAAACCAGATGTTTTTCGGGTTCAACCACCAATCTTCAAAGCCGGAATTAGGCAACTGGGCGGCTTCGTCTGTCGTAAAGCTCGTGACATCGTATGTCTGGGAGCCGATTACCGCCTTATATTCATATTCGGTCGAAGGTATCAGATGGCGCATAGCTGCGGAGAAAGTTCCGTCTTCGTTGAACGTGATTTCGTCATCGAAGACCTGATCCCAGGTTTCTTCTCCTTTCTGGCGATATTGGATATCGATGTTCGTTCCTTCTTTTGCCACACCGGTCAGATAGGCGCGCTTTGCCCAAACGGAAAGGCTTGCGCCGGTTCCTTCGTAGTGAACGACACTGACAGACCATGTTTCCGTCTCGCCAAAGGCCGTCACGTCAAAAGAGCGGGTACGGCGGAAGTCAGTAACGGTCGTCGGTTCCGGCGTCGTAACCGCAATCGAGCTTCCTAACCTCATTTCCAGAACTTTCAGGTTGCCCAGATCCGTATCTTTGCTCACATAGACAATCACTTTATGGTTCTCTTCGTCGACAATCGGAGTTCCGACCTGCACGTCGCTACCGTCGGCTGCCTTGATCGAGAATTTCCGCTGGATATTGCGTTTTGCCGATATCTGCCAGGGATAGTCCTGATAAATACGCAAGACAAAGGTAGCCGGCGACAACAGATTGATCTGCGTATTGACCGTTGACGGCAGACTGTCGACCGACACGAATCCCGAATCCGGAAAAAGGGCGGCATCCTTGCAAGCCATGGAATCCGGAATAATCAGCGTGCCGTCCGTCACCCGCAACTTCGTGATGCGAAGCGTACGCAGATCGACCGTATCATCCACTAAAATAGCGGCAGTTCTCATCTCCTTGTCGATCGCAGAAGAGACGAAACCGTTCGTCTCGATCTCCTGTATCTCGGCTTTTACAACCGGATAGGGAATATCATTCTCTATACATCCGGTCAAGGCGCAGACAAGCGACAACAGACATCCTTTTATATAGACTTTATAATTCATCGCGTTTATATATAGAATGTAATACCTAAATTGATCGACAGGAGGTTGATTTTAAAATTCGCCCCGCTATTGGTGCGCTTGCCGGTCTCCACCTGGTTGGTTTTCTGGTCATACCACTTGAAGTCCAATCCTAAGACATCGATTGCCGCCTCTACCGCAACATAGTTGTTGATAAAGCAGGTGATACCGGGTGCAACGCCAAAGTTCAGGTTCTGTTTGATCTGATGCGTTCCTTTCAGTTCGTCACCTGTTCCGTCTTCTACGTTGCTCTGTCCGTATCCGTAAGTCACACGGGCTTCGTTAAACAAGCCGAAACGTTTGCTGTCTCCCAAGTTCAGATAGGTACGGATAAAAAAGGAGCCCGAAACCATGTGTGACTTATCTTTATAGTTAGACAAATCGAAACTCAGGTCATCGCCCAGATTTAGCGACAGATTTCCTAAATCCGTCAGCCCGCGAGAATAAGCGACACGTCCGCCGATTGCGATATTATCCCGGATAAAATAGCTGACTACGGGAGACACTTTAAAGGTATATCCCGTGCTGGTCACATCGTCCATAACCAACCACTTGAAATTATCGTCCGTATGTTCGGAATAGGAAAACGATGCTCCAACCATCCATTGCCCCTTCGGGATAAATGTCTTCTGTTCTATCCCCCGATCAAAATTGTTCCCTCTCGCCATTGCCGGTATGCTGCATACGAGCAATAGCATTATTAATATATGCTTCATTGTCTGTTATTTGTTCAAAACTGTATCGTTATTCACCTAAGCCTTCAAGCGATGTGCCGACGAAGGAGGCGGGGTTGTAATCGTATTGGAGTTCGAATTCATCGAGATATAGAACACTGCTTGTACTTCCCGTAAAATAATCACCGTATTTACTGGCTGTTGCAACAATTAAAATATGGGTTGGTTTCTTATTTTCACTACCCGGTTTATATTTAATGTCAATAGCGAATTTTTTATAACCATTTTTCTCATCACCACTTACAGATTCTTTAGATATCAATTCGCCATAAGCCAATACCGTATCATCATTTTTAAATAGATTCCGATTGCTCGCTTTAGTTCTAATTTCATACTCTTGCGTACAAAGAGCTACATAAATATGACATTGATCAGGATCATCCTTCTTTACTCCATCCGGACAATCCGATTTAGCAATGTTAATCGAACCGGAAATATATTTATAAAAACCTGTTAACTGAGTAGGGCGTCCAACATAGGGACGTCCAAAGCTTAATATTCCATTCGTCCCATCTGTTTTTTTAAAATATCCCGTATATAAACTTGCTGCAGCCAAAACATTAAAGACCTCATCTGACGCCAACTTAACAGCCTTACCAGAGATAATAGTAGTTTCTTCCGGAGCTGTTGGATTATGTACTCCTGTGATTGCAGCTGCGGTATTAGCGCCTTTATTACCAGATCCCCAAAAAACCTCGGTTTCGCCTGCATTTGCAGACCAACTATATTTTTCTATTGTACTCCAATCTTCAAACCCCAAGTTCGGTACAAACGGATTATTATTATCATCCGCATTCGCATAATCCGTCTTAAACTCAACTTCATTTCCATAAACGCGGTTTCCATCCGGATCACTACTGAAGGCACGATATACGTATGCTGTTTTCGGTTCCAAACCTTTACGAAATACACTGAATGTTTTCCCATCCGCATTTTTAGAAGTGACATCAACCAAAGTCCATTCGCTATCGGAAACCTTCTTGTATTCAAAGCCCAAACCATCATTGCTGTCGCTTTCTCCGCTAAAGAAAGTAAACGTCGACCAGATATTTATTGCTGCTATATCTTTTGTAATAACCGCTACGTTCGGCTTGACAGAATAAGAGAACGACACGCTCTGTTCCTGCGTTTTCGCATCCCTCACCGTAAATGTAAAGCGATGCATCTGGATCTTGTCATCATAAGAAGCCAAGGCATTGCTCATATCCGTCAAATCAAAAGACAATTCATCTTTCGCTCCTTTTATATTCTCCGGCATTGGGAAGTGAATGCTTTCCAATAAAGTTTTTGTTTCCGCATCCAGGTTTGCCAAGTCAAAAGAAGAAGGTAAACCAGAACGATTAAGCAAAGAATCAGACTCAATTGTCACTAATAACTTTTCAATGCCGCAAGATGCGATAAGCTCAGGTGCTATTTCCAAACTCGCCCGCCTTCGCTTCCAAGCTATTATTCTCTCCAAATCCTTCCAGCGTACACTCAGGAGCCTTGATATTCTCCAAATCTTCCACCTTAATAGGAATCGAGACAACAACCGTATCTGCACTTTCATCGACAGTTATATCATCAAACTTGCCACCAGCCTCACCGCTATCGTCAGGAGTATCCGGATCACCGCTTAGTTTGAAGAATAACTTATAATGATACCGTTCCTGAATATCTTTGTATTCACGCTTCAACTGGAACTGCTCGCCATCCGTATTTGTCAGTTTTAACAGGGCCGATAACGTCTCCGGAGCAAAATAACCGCCACGCGTCTCCCCTTTCACGTAAGTAAGAGAGCCGGACGAGTTACTGACCGTCGTACTGTAATCCATAAAGTATTTCTTAAAATCGTCACTGTAATCGACCGTTACTTTCGTATTGGCTATTTTACAAGTGATCTTTGCCGACGTCACCTGATTCGTCTTGATCTCACATTCCGTCTTTCCATAGAAGTTCGGCAGTTCCCAAGCCGCAGAATCTTTCTTGCCGGAAGCCACGACCACCTGATAAGTGCCGGCATCCAGCAAAATGCCTTCGTCCGCCTTTTCCTTCTCGAAGTCGGCAATATACTTAACCGTATCTTCCGCCGCATTCAAAATAGCGACAGCCAATACCGGATCGACCGCCTTCGTCTGCATCGTTACATTCTTCTCTACACCTAAATAAAGATATCCTTGCCCTTTATTCGTGTTCTTCTCTTCATCACATGACACAAAGCCAATCAACAATAAAGAGAAGAATATGGATAATATATATTTTGCCATCTTCTTATTTCGCTATGATCGTTAATGTTTTTGTATTGAACGTTCCGTTCAAATCCTCCAAGTAGATTCTGAACTTATGTGTCCCTTCAAAGTTCTTCAATAAAGACATAAAGCTGCTGACATCGAACTTAACCGTCTTTTGCCCAGACTTCACTGGCGCTAACAGAGCGGACTGCTGGCTATTCAGATTCAACATATCAAAAGGATTTCCTATGTCTGTCACAGCTCCCGTAAAGTCACTATTGTCCGAAGATATGTTGACTGTCATAGCCTTCACGCCTGTCGGCAATGTCATATCGATAACGACTTTCAAGGTAGAAGCATTTACATCAGTCAGCGTAATCGGGCTGTCCAAATCGAACCCGCTTCCCTTAATAACCGGCTTAGTAGGAGTCGTTCCACCACCTCCATCTCCGGAACCGCCGCTGCCACCATCATCACCGGCCACAAAATCAGACGGGATCGTAATCGTATATTCGCGTTCCACCAACTGGATATCGACTTTGATAACCGGACGTTTCAGAGAGTCGGGCGTTTCCGTTGGATCTTCTGGGCCAACCGGAACGTCCGGATTATCCGGATCATCGGGTTCTACAGGATCGTCCGGCTCGGCCACATCCAGCCATACGACAATATTGTTATATTCCTTAACGGTCGGATCCGTATAAAGATCACAGAAGTATTGCGTTTCCAAACCGGAACGGGTCGTTGCATGCAGCGTAAAATCAAGCTGGTCGGTCGTTTTGAAGAACGGCTTCTTCTCTTCGTCCGACTTTAAAGTGAGGACACCGTTTCCGTTCGTCATCACGATTTCGTAGTCATCTTTGAAACGATCCCGAAAATCGTCGGTATAAGCAACTGATATTTTCTTATTACTCAACACGCAAGGAGTAACCAGCGAAGATACTTCCTGTGAAGTGATCGTGCAGGTGTCTTTTCCCTCATAATAAGGCGTATCGTAGGCAGCATCTTTCAATTCGCCTTTTGTCGCAACCACCTGATATTTGCCGGTAGCCAACAAGACCTCGTCTATATCGGCATACGAAGCATATTCTTCCACCACTTCGCCGTTCTCATCCAGAATCTTTACAGAGAAATCGTTTACATCCAGACTTTCGTCCGTTGCTTTCGTTTCTCCGTTTCCCGTAATCGTTTTTTCCTTTTGCGGATCCAACTTCAGGTCCAGCACGCCTACTTCTTTCGGCAAGTCTTCGCGGGACGGCTTTTTTCCAAACAGATCATCTTTCATTTCACAGGATGTAAATCCTGCTATCAGAAACACGAATAAATAAAGGATATGTATCTTTCTTTTCATAATCGTTCTTTTTAAAATGCTTTAGTATCAGGATCCTCTCCGGTAAACTCAACTATATAATAATCGTTCGGTGCAGGAGCGTTCCCTCTTTTCTGCAATTCTTTCGTACGAGTCGGATAAGCGTTTGATTGGCTTTTAGCCTGGACTGTATATTCCAACCGTAAACCGCCGGCTACATCATCAAAGTAAATAACATGACCTGCGTTATCCTTTGTAAACAGGCATTCTTTGCCGGCTCCGTTTATTACTTTCATTTGATAATTATCTGCAAAAAGAGCGTTGAAACTCTGCGTCAGGTTAATATCGACAGCGACACTCTGGAATGTACAGTTTATAGCCGGGACCGTCGTGATCTTCTTTTCCAGAATCACCACTTCCGTATTCTCGCCATAGAAATAAGGATCATCATAAACTCCCCCATCCACTTTTGCACGGGAATAGGCTTTCACGGTGTATTTACCGACGGGTAGCGTGATATAATCCTGCTCTTTCAGTTTGGAAAAAGATTCAAACGTAAGATGCGCATCCTTATTCTCTTCCCCCGTACCGACAAGTTCCACAATGAATGTATTGGCATCCATTCCGAAAGCCTTAGTTCCGACTACTTGTATCTCATCGTCAATACCTAACGATTGCAAAGAAAACCGTCCGCAGTTTTCAGGAATATCCCTGTTTTCCACCTCGTCTTTCTGACAAGATACTGCCAGCATACTGAGTACGCTGAGCAGTAAGATTGATATGTTGTTTAATGTTTTCATATTTTATTCGTAGATTAGTTCGACGTCGTCGATGGTTAAGACACTACCGATACATTTAGAATCTGCATATCCTTTCAATGCTCCATCAGAACCTTTTATTCCATAATAGGAAGGAGATGATGATGTACTTGATTCAAAACGAATAATAATATGAGTAGGCTTTAAATAAGACTTCTCTCCGTAATTTAAATTTAAAGTCTTTGTTGACAAAACATCATTTTTTACATTTGTTGTAAATTCATCACTTGCCAATATTACATCATTCTCAGCTTCTCTTCTAATGATTGCAACTTTTACTTTGCAAGCATCAGTTCCGTATGGTAAATATTTATATTTGAATGACATTTTTTGAGGGCGTGATGAGATTTTATACCCTTCAACAAATGAAGATGTCTCTTCATCATACGAAACAGCGAATAATGCTCCTGTTAAAAGTTCTTTTGGAGATGGATTTGGAACCCATTCCCAATTTTGGAATTTTTCCGTAAATCTACTCCCATAACCATATCCAAGAGTTGTAATTTCTACAGCATCATTAACCCTTTTCGTTCCTGAATATTGAATATAGTATGCTGTACCTAAACTGGGATCAGCAGAGGTTGTCACAAGATTATTTGTTGACCAGAAAGCATTTTGCTTTTCACTATACGGATACCACACATCAATATCCCGCCCAACTAAACCGACTCCAAATAAGTCTGTACTTACCGCATCTATCACATCTTTCGTCCATTCCTTATCAAACCCACCATCCGGAATCTGGAAAACGTCCTCTGTCGTAAACGTTGCCTCTGTTGTTGGCCAATTATTAACCAAAGCACGAACCGTATATGTTGTATTCGGCTGCAATCCTGTAATTGTTGCATCAGAATAATCTTGCCATTTCTCTCCAACTTTCAGTTGATAAGACTTTGAATATTTCACATCCTCCACCACTTGTATCGTTGCTCTATTTGTCCAAACGCCACCTTCCGGCACAACAATCGTAAAGACAGGCGTTACTTCCAAAGTCGATGTCACAGTAACCTTCTTATCCAAATTATCCGTTACAGAAACTTCATAAGAATAAGTAGAAGCATCTTGTTCTTTCGATTCCAACTTACTTGAACATTCTTTCTTGAATACATCTTACGATTTTGTTTATCATAAAAGATTCCATCCGGTAAATCATCAGAAAGCATATCATACTGGCCCTGCATAGCACCATCCTTATTCACCTTCAGAGTTAATGTTTTTATTCCCGCTTCTGCCATAACCGCAATAGCCGTATCTTTTTCCAATGAATGTTTAGAAGGAACAGACCATTCAAATTTACCGACAGTTGGTTCTTTAGCTGCTTTCAGATTCACGGAAGCTGTTACCACATCCGAAGTATGCATCACATTCAATGCATCATTAATATAGACACTAAAACCGTAAGTTTTATCTTTCTCGGAAGCATACAATTGATTAAATGCACCTTTCAAATCCAACTCAATACCTTTCACACCTGCAATCGGAGAAGAAACAGACTTCAACCCCCAATCCTTTTCAGCGGTATTCAAACCTGCGGATGTTGCGATATCGACACTATCGATCTTTTCACCATCTTCCAAACGGACAACCCAACATTCCTTGATACGTCCCGGAACTTCTGCCTTAACCGTACAAGAATCATTCTGATAACCATCCGTCACATTCATATCTACCAGTACATTATTTTCGAACCCGCAAGCCCAAATGCGCAAATCCGTAAACGGTTTCCACATAAAATCAGGAATACCGAACTCAAGATCGGCATCTTCCATCGAATCGTCCAACTCGATCGACAGCGCAAGTCCGTCACCCGTCTTTCCATCCGTAGCAAATTTAAGTGTGACGGATTCTTTCGGGTTCAGCGTGATAGAAGGATTCGTAACGGAATAGACTTTCGGTTCTTTCCAGCTTTCACGCATCAACGAGATCGCAATACTTAGAGGTGTTCCTTCTTTTGCCACCTGCAAATACGCGCCACGCGTTTCGCCTTTTGCAATCGTGAAGGCGCCATCCATATAAGAAGTCTTCAGGGAGACGCTGTAATCGGAATATGCTTTCAGGAAATCTTCCGTATATTCCGTATAGATACGCGCATTCGCCATCCGGCATGTTACCTCCAGCGGCGTCTTCATATCTTTCTTGATGACAAAATCAGTGCTTCCCTCGAAATAAGGATTATCGAAAGCGGCAGGCAGGTTTCCACCCTTAGAGGCGCGCAACGTATAAGAGCCCTCTTTGATTTCCAGCTGTTCTGGAAAATCTTTATACAAAGCGCTTTTCAACGTGTCGCTCTCTTGGAAGACCTGGACAGTATAGTTGTCCACATCCTCGAAATCCGCTAAAATATTTCCAGCTTTAGTGGAGATAGCGCCACCCTTGATGTTCGTAGTATCGGCAGCGAGATTCAGGCTTAACATACCCGTGCTCCCTCCACCGTTCAAACGGTCCGAATCGCAGGAGAAAAATCCTGCAACCGACGCCCATACACACAAAGAAAATGCAATGGTCCTTCCCAGACCCTGGCGTAATTGATACTCTTTCATTTGTATAGTAACTCTTTTTTTACCTTAATACTTATACCATGAAGTAGCACAATCAATCGTGATATTACCCTTTTTTTCTATAAAATTACCCTAATAAAAAACGTTGCAAAGTAACAACAACCTCAAAAACTCTACAAGGTCTATTTATCCGATTACGTGTTCTTTTCTTTAGAAATCAATGAATACAGCAAAAGTAAAGGCCTCATTTAGCATTATACAGTGTTCTGTTTTATGGTATCCACCCCAAAACACTGGTATGGTTTTAGCGGATCATAACTATGATTTGCCTGAACCATTACTATGAGACAGAAAAACGGAAGGGGTCACAATTTTGCAGTATTGAAACAAACAGACCTCATAGGGGCAGGTACCCAACCTGCCCGATTTATCAACCAATGCATTTAGTCCGTAAAGGAAGGAACAACCCGGTAAACCGAGTCAATTATGCAGAATGCGTGGTTCCTCAACACCTGCCCGCTATTCATGTTACAACTGTGAAACAAAAGAAACCCAGCTGTGACACAGAAGGAAGACAGTTGTAACATGAAAAGAATACGGTTGTGACATGCAATAGAGGACCGGATAAAAACAAAGGATAGGCAGCTTTTCCTAAAGCGGTCGGCATCGCTTTCTAAAAAGATGCCGGCCTTTTTAGGGAAAGGTTATACCCTGTTGACGAGCATCCTATACCCTGTTGCCGAACAGGATATAGGCTATATTTTACGGGACGGGAAAGAAGTAATGAAAAATAGAGAATAAAAAAATGAATCTGGAAAGAGAATACATATCCAACCCAACCTTTCAGCTTTTTTATACGCTTTGATTTATACGTTATAGACAGAGTGAAAGGTTGAACGGTTTTGCCCTATTTATTCAAAAACCAGTTCACACTCATCCAATAACAAAACACTGCTTGTACTACCAGTGAAGTAATCCCCATACTTACTGGCCGAAGCGACAATCAGGATATAGGTAGGCTTTGTGGAATAATTCCGGTATTTCAGCGGGATTGTGAAAACTGTGTAATCCCTTACGGTCTCACCGGAAACCAGTTCACCGTAAGCCACCATCGTCTCATTGTTCCACGTACGATCGACAAACACTCCGTCACTCGTACTTACCGGGAAAGGCTTATCCCAAGCAAACAGCCCGACATAAATATGGCAGGAATCTTTGAGGCCTTTCAACGCTTCATAAGGAGCTTTCGCCTTGTCTATCGTTCCGGCATTGTATTTATAATAGCCTTTCAAGGCAGAAGGACGGGATGTATAGGGACGCCCGAAATTGAGTGAGGCTCCACTCAATCCTTCGACCTTTCCGAATGTTCCGGTATAAAGGCTTCCGGCTGCAAATACGCCTGCTACTGTTTTACTTTCCAGCCGCGCGGCTTTCCCTTTCACAACGTCATTCGTTTCGGGTGAGGTCGGATTCGCTTCTCCGACCGAGTTAGAGCCTTTGTTTCCCGAATCCCAGAAATAATAGGCTTCTGTCAGGTCTTTATTGGCATACCAGCTTTTCCCATCCTTATACCAATCATCGAACGAGAGGTTCGGGACAGGATCTATCGTTTCCGTTGTAAAGGTTTGCACTCCGTCGGTCTTTCCATCTACTGTCAACTCATATTCGTATGTGCTGCCCGGCTTCAGATGCGTGAAAGTCAACAGGAAGGTGCCGTCTTCGCGAATCTCGATTTCATTGGATAATACATTCTCCCACTCTCCTTCTCCCCCGGCTTTTGTCGTTGTGTCAACTATACGGTAACGGGCCGAGACCTGCCCTGTCTTGGTTGTTCCTTCGATATAGACCCGCTTCGACCATGCAGAGACGGTGTTTGTCTGCACGTCATCGCCCGGATGGAGAACGCTGACCGTCCATGTTTCCGTTTCGCCGAATGCGGCAACCGTAAAGGTCTGGGGGCGCCGGAAGTCATGAACCGTTTCGGGCAGAGGGGTTGTGACGGCAATTGAGCTGCCTAACTGCAACGTCTCGATCTCAATATTGGAGAATGCAGGTTGAGCCGCTTCATCCACATAGATGACAATCTGTTTATTATGTTCATCGACCAGAGGTGTCCCGACCTGGTTCTTTACTTTGATGATCCGGTTAATATCATGCTCTACCGAGACCGTCCACAAATAATCCTGATAGATACGAAGCAGGAAAGAAACCGGCTTCCTGAAATTCATCCGCGTATTCACCGTCCCCGGCAAGCTGTCGACCGAAGAGAAGCCGGTATCGGGGAAATGGACAAAGTCGAGGCATGATGACGAATCAGGCATCACGGTCGCACCAGCCGTCACTTCCAGCGTCCTGACCTGTACATTTCTCAGGTCGAGCGTATCCGCGACTTTCACCGTTACTGTGTTCATCTCGCCATTGATCTTGGCTGTGACCATTCCTTCCACGTCGATCTTTTCTATCTCGGCCTTTATCCTCGGATAAGGAATATCATTTTCTATACAACTCTGAAGAAGAGTTGCTATCCCGATCAAGAGGTATATCCATATTTCCTTTCTATACATCGTAACTCAGTTTAAAGGTAGAAGACAATACCCAAATCGATAGACAACAGATTAATCTTAAAATTGGCGGAACTTGATCGGCGAGAGCCTTTATACACCTGATCCTTCGTCTGATCGTACCATTTAAAGTCCAGCCCCGCCACATTTACGGAAGCCTCTACCGCCGAAAAATCATTGATAAAGACCGTCAGTCCGGGAGCCACGCCGATATTCAGCGAATGTTTCAACTGATGCATCCCGCTCAGGTCCAGGTCGGTCCCGGTGGTAGACTTGCTTGTCGAATACCCGTATGTCACCCTTGCTTCATTGAAAAGGCCGAAGCGTTTGCTATCGCCCAGGTTCAGGTATGTCCTAAGAAAGACTGCTCCCGAAAAGGTGTTGGACACATCATGGTAGTCCTCCACCTGAAAACTCAGGTCGTCGCCCAACGACAGGTCGATATTATCCAGTTTCGTATAAGAACGGGAATAGGCAAACCGTCCGCCTATACTTATATTATTGCGGATCGCATAACTCACTAACGGAGTCACCTTGAATGTATACCCTTCACTGTTTATATCTTTCAGGACGGATAGGAACTCAAAATTATCGTCCACATGCTCGGAATAGGAGAAAGTCGTCCCCACCATCCATTGCCCTTTCGGTATAAATGTTTTCATCACGATCCCGCGGTCGTATTTGGCTTCTTTGGCTGTTTTCGAGAAAGCGACCAATGGCAACATACAAAATATAAATACTATTATCCTTTTCATTCGCATCTTTTACTCAACAGGATCATCAAACAATAATTCAAACTCATCAAGTAACAAGACACTACTTGTACTTCCTGTAAAATAATCTCCATACTTACTGGCAGAAGCCACAATCAGAATATATGTGGGTTTCACCTCAGGATGACGATATTTAATATCAATTGTAATCTCAGTATAGGCCGAGACGGTCGTATTACTTTTGAACTCACCGAAAGCGACAATTCTTTCATCGGATAAATCAACAAAAGAACCTGTATTCGTATTGACAGGATATGCCGAACTCCAATTACACAAAGCGACGTAAATGTGACAACTATCCTGATCGTCTTTCTTGATAAAATCTTTCTTCGTATTAGTTATCTTACCCGAATTATATTTATAATAGCCTTTCAATTTTGTCGGATGCCCGGTGTACGGATGTCCAAAGTTTAGAGAAGCTCCGCTCAACCCTTCTACTTTTCCGAAAGTTCCGGTAAATAGGCTTCCTGCCGCAAATACACCCGCAACAGCTGTACTGCCTAACCTTGCAGCTTTCCCCTTTTTAACATCGGATTCTTCGGGAGATGTCGGATTATTCTCTCCAATAGTATTCGCACCCTGATTACCGGAATCCCACCAGAAACTACTGTTACCACGGTCTGAAGTCGCATTCGGGAACCAATTCTTACCATTTTTCGTCCATTCATCAAAGCTTAAATTCGGTACAGTGAACTTACCATTAACCCCTTCGGTTGTAAAAGGAATAACCACGCCTTCGGATTCTCCGGCAACCGCTTTGAACTCATAGTCCGTATTCATAGGTAAATCTTTGATAATGGCATAAAATTCATATCCATTCTCTGTTTCCCTAATATCGGATGATGCGACAGACACAGATTGCCATGCCGAATCATCGTCCCCTGCTTTCCTGAACTTAAATCCCAGATCTGTATTATCTCCTGCCAATCCTTTCAAGTAGGCACGATATGGCCAGGGTGTCGGTTCCAATGTTTGAACGGCAACATCCGGTCTTAGGCGAACAGTGAGAGATTCTTCTATTTGCTGTCCCAATATATCGCGGACAATAACCGTTATTTCATTGACAATCGGTCCATGTTCGGCCCACAGCGGTTCATCAAACGGATTATCTCTCAACAAACCATTTAAATCTATTACAACCGTTTTCGTATTATCATCGATGGGCGTACACATAATGCCGACACTACTTAGCAAACTCTTTGCATTATCATCCAGCTTTGTCAAATCCCAATAACCGGACACACCTTTTTGATCAAAATAATCCGATTTCAGACTTAACGCAACAAGAGACAAGCCTGTCTTTTCTGATGACACATTAATTTGCAAATGTTCATCTCCTGCTTTGCCGGCAACAACATTTACTAAATGCTCTTCAGTGATTTTAGATGCATCAATATTTATCTTCGGAACATTCCGCCCATAATCATCCGTAAAGACAGGAACATTCAATGTACATTCAATATCGTTCGTTTCTTCGTTCACCGTTATGTCAAAGTCTCCACCCGCTTCCGGACTTTCCGGCTCTTCACCGATCGAGAAAGTCAGACGGTAATGCTCACGCGCTTTTGTATCCGGTATCTCTTTTACTATTTTGTAAGCGGTACCATCGTTATTGACTAAATTCAGCGTTACGTTCAGTTTACCCGGAGCGAAATAGCCAGCACGCTTCTCATCCTCTTCAAAGGTCAATTCGCCACTGGCATTACCGATTGTCGCTTTATATCCGGTAAAGAATTTCTTTAGCATATCCGAATAATTCACTGTTACCTTGACATTTGCCAGCGTACAAACGACCTCAGACTCCTTTATAGTCGATTTCACCACATCTATCGTGTCTACACCAAAATAGAAAGGTTTGTCAAAAGCAGCCTTACCCGAATGCAGCAGACTGGCTTTTACATGATATTGGCCTACAGCGAGAGTAATCTTTTCATTCCCCGGATCCGTTTTATAATTCTCGAAATATTTTACAGTATCGCCGGTAGACGCTTTACAGATCGCAACACTCATCGGCAAACTATCACTTTCTGCGGCTTTTGTCACCAAAGTATAATCCACCGACGGATTCACACAGAGGAAACCTGTCTCCAACAAGCTCTCTTTCTCCTCACAAGAAGGAAAGAGAATCAGCATTACAAGCAGACAATATATATATTGCTTCATATTCATACTTATTTGATAATTACGGTCAACGTTTTAGACAGGTTATTACTCTTACTGTCGGTAATCGTGACATCAAATTTATATGTACCTGGACCACCCAACATTCCCATAAACCCGGTTACATCCAAAGCATATTCCGAATCACCTGCCAACGGACGTACTAACCCGACTCCATCCAAAATGGTTTTTATCTCTTCCGTAGGATTAACCAAATCAAACGGGTTCTCCTTCCCTAATATCGCCTCCAGTTCCGGAGCGATTATCTTCACCAAAACTTTCGACAAACCGGCTGGAGCCTTTATCACAACTTTTACCGGCACACTGTTGGCATTAGCCTCTGTCTCTGTCATTTCAATCGGAGAATCGAGTCCGTTACCCGTTATTGTAATCGCGGCATCCTCTCCCGGTTCACCCGTTCCCTCATCCGGATCGGGAGGAAGGGCGGGAGCTTCAATGTCGATCACCGTATCGCGGTCGTGCATCGTGATGTCGACCGTAATGCCGGGTTTCAGTACTTGGTCGATAACGGAGTCTACACTCATGTCGATACCCAACACGACATTATACAAGGCGTTGGGGCGGGCTTCCTCTATCTTATGCTTGGAGATTACATCCAGGCCTTTCACGGTTGTCGCATTGATTGTCAGATGGATATTATTATTTGAGCGGAAATAGGCCACACGCTGTTCCTTCTTGTCCAACGTCAAAGCTCCTACTCCATTTGTCACGATAGCGGCATAATCATCTTTGAACACTTTCAGAAAATCTTCCGTATAATCGATGTTTACTTTGGCGTTCTGCAGGCTGCAATCGGTCTTGATCGAGCTGACGACTCCCGGTTCTATCCGGCAAACCGTATCTCCGACAAAATAGGGTGCATCAAAAGCGGCCTCATACAGTTTGCCCCATGTGGCACGGACCGTGTACAGACCCTCTTTTAGCAGCAGTTCGTCAGCATCCTGATATTCACGATAGGAGTCGAAACTACGGACTACTGTTCCCGTCGAGTCAATAATCTGGATGTTAAAGTCGTTCACATCGACTGTTGCAGCCACATCGGCCTTAGCTTTTGTTTCCTGCGTATCGGTCTCCGGACGCAGATTCAATTTAAGATCCAGAGCACCTGTTACCGTCGGATCAACCGGTGCCTCTCCCGGATTACCGGGTTTCAAACCTCCGGTCAGTTCCTTCTTCATCTCACAGGAGGTCAGTCCGCCCAAGAGCGAAAAAAGCAGAATGATATATGCTATTGTCCTCATAATACCTGTACTGATTTTACTGTAGGTGTTTCTTTATAGGCATCCAATGTCACAATCAAATGATCGCCGGCTTTCAATTCCTGTTCCACACCGTCTTCCAGATGCTTCAGATCACCGGCAAAATCGACCCGTGTCCCGAATTCTTTTGCCGTTCCCGTCACATGCACCGTGAACAGCTGGCTTACGGTAAAGAAGCCGGAACGCGTTTCACTTTTCGTAAAGAGCAATTCCGCCCTGCTGTTTGTCACCATCACTTTAAAGTCGGGATTGATCATATTCAAAAACGCATCCGTATACTTCAATGATACTTTAATGCTTTGATGCGTACAATGCAGCTTCACTTCGGTAACCGTATTTTCTTCAATGACAAACTCCTTCTGCCCCCTATAGCAAGGGCTGTCGAAGGCTGCTTCGGGAAGATCGCCGGAAGAGGCTTCTGCCATATAAGCGCCTATCGGGAGCAATAAAGGCAGACCTTCCTTTTTCAGTTCGGCAAAGGTGTCAAAGTTCTGCTTTATCGGCTGCCCGCCGGCATCTTTTATCACGATGTGGAAGGTATCGACATCTACCGTAGATGTCGATTTCATTATGGCAGGGATGTCAGTTCCGCTCTTGGTGTCCATGAGGAGGGAGAGGGAACCGTGCTGATTATATTGCATATTTTCTTGTTGGCAAGAAAATAAAATGCAGATTAATAAAAAAGACAAATATTTAATCTCATTACTCATATTTCAACTGAATATTATCTATATATAATTTACTACCAATATGGACCGACCCTGAAGAGAATATACTTGCATCAAACACTAAATTCACATTACTACTCTTACTGCCAACAACCTCACCTGATTTCACCAATATATACACATGAGTCGCCTTAGAAAGTTTTTTAAACCAATTATAATTAATTATTACCTCATCCATTTTAAATTCCTCTTGTCTGCCACCTATTGTCTTAATACATCGCCCCAGTATTTCATCATCATTTGCAACTACCACTTCCACTGTAAATTGGTCATCCGATTTATATGGATAATATTTATAGGAAAAATAGACACCATATGGTTTAGATTCAAAGCTATATCCATCTCCTAAGGTATATCCTGGATTCTCATTATATTTCCCTAAATACAGAAACCCAGGATCCACATTATGATCATTTACATTTCCTGCCGAAGCTGAGCCTGCAGCAGTAACCCCACTACCCCAAGCAATTGTTTGCAACAATGCTGAATATCCAGAAACCGCATCACTACCAGAAGCTTGTAATGTTCCTGAACTTGATGCATATGCATACTTGCTATTTGGAGATGTCGTTTTGGGATTCAATGTATTCCAAGCAGGATTAGTTTCTCCTTGATTATAGGGATACCATTTCTTCCATTTTCCTCCATTTCCATTTTCACTATACCAATCTTCAATACCAGATATATTAGCTGGTAAATAAACCTCTTTTTCTGTCGTAAACGTCATCTCCCCCGAAATATGCTTTCCATACTTCGCCCGGACCCTGTACTGTGTTTCCGGCTTAAGCCCCGTTACCACAGCAGAGGCGACATCCTCTTTTATCGAAACTTCGCCATCGATCCGTTCTTTTGTGAGGTCTTTCCATTGTCCATCCTCATATAACTGGAAAGATAATTTCTCTGCATCACCTGTTGTTGTCTTGGCTCTCAGCACAGCACGTTTGGCAAAGGCATCTCCATTCTCTTCCGTATCGCCGTTCATTGACATTTCAAACTTAGGAGGAATCAAATCTACGATAAATGTTTTCACATCTTCGTAAGTCGAACCATCAAATTCAGTTCGGACAGTGAGTTCATATTCGTATCGCTTTATGTTGTCATCATCCAGTACCAAAGCTGAAATAAGCTCTTTCAAGTTTACATAAGGAGTCGAAGCACTTAAATCATATTTCACACCCGCAACAGATTCGCCTGCAAGCAAATTATACTCACGTGATGTTCCCGTTGCATCCGTTATTTTCAGCATGCAGGCAGAAAGCGTTGTACTCGATTTGATTGTCGCTTTAAATTCAGAATCATTCTTTATACCATCGCTATACACAATGCCACCTTCCGTTACACGAATAACCTGCGAACTGATAAAACCATCCGAAAACAAGATCTTCGGAGCTACATCCGGTATCATCTTCACGCTTAGCGTCAAAGGTCTACTCACATGAGGATTCACCAGCGAATCTGTCACGATAAGCTGATAATTATATTGTTTCACCTCTGTTTTACCTTCTTCTATACGAGGAAGTTTTTCTACTACAGGCTTGAAGTCTAATGTCACCTGCTTCTTATGCCAAATTTCGGGGAGATTAAAGCCTTTAGCCGTTAAGTTCATCTTTTCCCCATCACTCAAATGAGCCAGGTCGTACTCCATGGCCTTCCCTTCATCTTCCCATATTGACAATTTGCAATTCTCGATAGTTCCGGGAACATACATCTTTACATTTGCCTCTGTCACCACGTCACTTGCTCCCAGAACGATCGGGTCCGCATGCGCAAACCCATGCGCCTCTAATAACGCCGCATCTACGGGAAGCATATAATCCGGAATATACACATAAACAGGCTTTTCCTCTGTCTCTTCATTAATCGTAACTTTCACCGTCAGCCCCTGATCCGGACGTGTATTAGGGGTAGAGTTAAAGGTGAGCATCACATTGTCTTTGGGTTTTACGGAGGGGATTGTTACGGTAAACTGCTTTACTTCGCCAGTATCAGGCTTTACGGTCAAAATCCCTTTCAGATCCTCTCCCTCTGTATTTACCTGAAACCATCCGGAACGTGCTTCATCCTGCACAAACTCAAAAGGTTCTGTCGTATGGGAGGTTTCTATGCCAAGTGTATATGTGGGATAAACGACTTTGAAACTATCCGTATACGCAACCGTCACCCGCGCATTTGCCAACGAACAAGTCACATCCAGCTTGGTTGTCATGTTTTCCTTAATAATGAAATCCGACACACCCTCAAAACGGGGAGCCTCGAAAGCGGCCGCCTTCAGTTCGCCCATAGAGGCACGAATCCGGTAGTTACCCCGCTCCAACTCTACAAGATCCGGCATATCCTCATAATGCTCGAAAGAAGAGACGACTGTCTCCTCCTCTCCTTGCAGAATTTCTATCTTATAGAGGTTCGTGTTGAGATAAGGGGTCAGGTCCGGCAAAACAGCCTTCGTCAGTACCTGGCTTCCCTGAATACCGGCAGTATCAGCCGAAAGTCCAAACTGCAACAGGCCGGGATGCTCAAACACCCCTGCTTTTTCCGAATCACATGAAAATATAGATATCAACAGAACGAAAACACTCCCAATCAGGAACATGACTTTTCCTACGGAGCACATCTTACAAAGATTCTTGTCCTTCATAAACAGCCTATCAGCCTTTAAATAACATACCCTATACTAAAAACGGTGCAAAATAACGACAACTCGCAAATTCCTACAAGGTCTATTTATCCGATTACGTGTCCTATTTTTTAGACATTACGGAATTATACAGACTGAAAACGGACTAATAAGTTGCAGTTCTCAACCTTTTCCATTTACTTTATGTCCTATTTTTCAATACTTGTATAGATTTTCCGCAAAATCCGTTTATCTTTGCGAAGGAGATAATAAACACAAATATGGAGAACGACATTCCTAAAATAGACCTTCCCGAGGATTGGATCATCGGAAATCTTACTCACAACGATATCGGCTTGCTCAGCCTGTATGTCAATTATCCGTGCCGGTTGAAAGCGGAGATATTCGTGCTTTGCATGCAAGGGGAAATTGAAGCCTCTGTCAATCTGACGCGCAAGCAGGTGAAGCCGGGCAGCTTTATCACGATATTGCCGGGTACGATCTTACAAATCCACAAGGTAGAGGGGGATTTACAGATCTATTTTATGGGATTCTCGTCGGATTTTATCGAACATTCCAATATCGGTAAATCGGCAATGGATATGCTTTATGCAGTCAAAGACAACCCGATCATCGAGTTGAAAGAGCAGCACGCACAACTGCTGAAAGACTACTTCTCATTGCTTCTTAAAACATACGAGGTTTGTGGCTCCCGGTTAAACAAAGATATTCTGAACCACCTTCTGTCCGGAATACTGATGGGAGTGGGCGCCATGCACAAGGACAAAATCCAAAGCAAGGCAAACATATCCAAAGCCGAACAGATCAGCAAGAACTTCAGCCGCCTGGTGATGCAGAACTATACCACGCAACGAAACGTTGCGTGGTATGCCAAAAAGCTTGGCATAACTGCGGCACACCTCAGTACGATCGTCAAACAGACAACCGGTAAAACCTGTGTCGAGATCATCACCCTGATGGTGATTATGGATGCCAAAACACAGTTGAAATCGACAAACCTGAGCATCCACGATATCGCCTATTCGCTGAACTTCACCAACATGTCCTTCTTCGGCAAATATTTCAAACGCAATGTCGGAATGGGACCGTTGGAATACAGAAACAGTTAGAAGATATCGCTTATTTTCAATGTCCTTATTCCATACCGGGGGATGGAGAACGTGACGGATGAAGCTTTGTTCTTTTTGGACACAGCTAAATCCCCCGCCGGACGTCCGTCCAGTTCCACCAGGCAGGCCTTCATGTCTTCCACCGAGAAGGTCAGCGTTTTGGGGGCTTGATTTCCTTGTGCATTAAACAGGCGGATATACAGATCATTTCCCTTGCAGGTCATGGACACCAGCTCGTATGCATGATCTTCTATCCGGAAGAAAGAACCGGAGTCGGGAGAAGAATCGTCGGTAAGGGTTGCCAACAGCGGTTCACTGCGCCGCTCGCTCCAAGTCCACAGGCGGCTCTTTTCCCATGTGCCGGTGTGGGGCATGATAGCGTAGGTGATCTCCGTTGGACGGGTGATATCATAGTCCCTTCCCCAAAGACCTTTTCCGGCATATTGAAGATCTAACGAGAGCGGGAAATCCTGTCCGTGTGCATAAGAGGTGGTATGGTCGGTGAAAAGAGCCAGACCGTACGGCTTATTCCGGCTTCCCAAATCGACCCAGTTCAGGATAAGGTTGTTCTTGATACTGTCCCACCGGTTGAAGAAAGTGTTCTCCAGACGGCTTTCGCAAACATCGAAAGGCGCATTCTTATAAATCTGTTGTTCCGGAAGGTTGACAGGGAAATGCACTAACAGCTTGTAGCGGTCATCATAAAAAGCTTTCCGGGGATCTTTCGAATCAAACGGGATACCCGGTTCACCGATATGCGGATTGCCTTTCCAATCTAACTTCACACGCATCTCGATACGCGGATCGCCCTGCACCAGGCGGATGGTTTGCGTAAACGGATGATTGCCGATCCGGCCCTCTATCGCAACAGTGGCAAACAGGGTCCTTGTTCGACTATCCGGACTTTTGCCGGCTGTTCCGTACTGGAAATAAACCGTCCTTCGTCCACGAAATAACCGCGCATCTCATTGAAACTACGTTCATCCATCCGGTCGACATACTCGTACCCCCGGGCCTTCGCAGACTTCAGGCTGCGTATAATCCCTCCCCGGGACGGGTCGATAACCAAGGCGTATAAATCACTTTCCAGCAGATAGGTACCATCCGCGTTTTGTGTGATCCGGGGACCGTTCGTCTTTGCAGGCTCCGCTTTGCGAAGGGCGTACGAGGCGTAACCGGCAGAAGGGACTTGTGCCCGGAAGAACAACCGGGTATGCCCGTTTTCCGTAACCAACTGAGCAGGATAGGTCTTGCCTTTTCTGTCGGCTACCACCCATTTGTCACTTGCCCAGGCGCCGGGGACCTCGACGGAGACGAGCTCATCGCGCTCTGTCGCTAACGTGTTATAGACACGCACGGCCGTCTGTCCCTTTTCGGTCATCAAACCGAACGCTTCCCGGATGACCTCGCGGCTGATCCGGTTTGTCGAAGCGGTCCAGTCCGTGACTGTTTCCGCCCAGTTCTTGTTATCCTTTAAATTATTGTACGGGACAATCCAGCAATCGTGGTGTTGCGACAACAGAAGTGTCCGCCATCCTCCGTCAATCCGTTCGGCAGGCCATTCCATGCCTTTATACAAACGTCCGTAAGCCGCCATTTTCTCAGCCTGCACGATTGCGTTTTCCGAGGTGCGTACTTCCGTTGCCAGGCGTTGCATGACCTGGGTTCCCCACATCAAGCCGGGCAAGAAATCTTCCTGCGTTGCGTGCCAGTCATCCGTAGTCGTTCCGACAGAACAGTTCCGGATATAATCGCGCCAGGTCTTATAGGCCGTCGGCGTGTAATAGGCGGAAGTATCCCGTCCCAGCCAGGGCCCGTTATCCCAACCATGGCTCCAGGCAGCATCCTGGATGCACATTCCCACCGGATTCCCGATACCTGCTGCCAGGCATTTACGTATATATTCTTTCGAATTGTAGCTGGCAACAGATGTCCAAGTCGAGTTGGGCGACAAATTCTCGCAGGCATAGCGGGGAACAGTGAGTAACTTCGTTCCGTCCGGTCCCACCCAGTTCACCAGTTCCCCACCGTAAGCATTGACATATCCGCCCCACATCGTGTTCGGGTTCTTGGTGGAAGCGTACGAAAAACCGAAAGACTTCAGGATCGTGGGCAGACAGCTCGTGAAGCAAGGCTCTTCAGCCGAATAAGTGGTGAATACAGCTTCCGGAAAATGTTTCCGTATCAGCTGCATCCCATATTCAAACTGCCGGATCGTGCTTTCGCCCGAAGTGCCGAAGAAATAACTTTGCGCATACGTCGGATTAACATATTCGATCCGCCCGGTCTCCACCGACTGGTCTTTGAACAAGCGCTTAAAGGCGGTATATCCTTCGGGGTCACGTTGCTTGACCACGTCCCACGACTCCGGTTCGATCTCGAGGTTCACGTGCCAATCCGGATTCTGGCGCAACTTGAGGGCGATAAAGGCGGTCTGTCCGACCGGATAATGCCCGTAGATTCCACCATGATATCCGTCTATAAAATAGGCTTGCTGGGCGGATACCCAACCGGGGATCAGAATCAGGACGACGAGCAGTGCAATTAGTTTTTTCTTCATGGCCTATTCCTGTTTAATGAGATGATTTCCGGTTTTATAGCGTCTCCTGCCTCAACTGTTCGACAAACTTATCGATGCGCTGCAACTCTTTCGGTATGTCGATCGATTGGGGACAATGCTCGTTGCATTGGTCGCACCCGACGCAATGATCGGCCTGGCGCAGCTTCGGCACGCTACGGTCGTAACCCACCAGGAAGGCACGGCGCGCTTTCCGGTAGTTCTCGTCCGTCCGGCTTTTCGGGACATTTCCTTCGTTCACACACTTATTATAGTGAAGCAGCACAGCCGGGATATCGATCGCATACGGGCATGGCATACAATACTTGCAGTCGTTGCAAGGGATTGTCGGATATTTGATCATCAATTGCGCCGTCTCTTCCAGGAAGTCTTTTTCCGCATCCGTCAGCGGGACCAGCGGGGAGTATGTACGGATATTATCCTGCAAATGTTCCATATAGGTCATACCGCTCAATGCCGTCAGGACCAGTTCGGGAGAACCGGCAAAGCGGAAAGCCCACGAAGCAACGCTGTCCTCGGGACGCTGCTCCTTCAAACGCATCATGATATGCTGGGGAACATTCGACAGGCGGCCACCCAACAACGGTTCCATGATAATGGCGGGTATATTCCGTTTTTCCAACTCCTGATACAGATATTCGCCGTTTACATTGTTTCCCGTGGCATGACGCCAGTCGACATAATTCATCTGTATCTGCACGAAGTCCCAATGCACCGTGTCGTGCAAAGCCAGCACTTCATCAAAGACATCCGGCTTTCCGTGGAATGACCAGCCCAAGTGGCGGATACGTCCCGCTTCACGTTCCTTCATCACGAAGTCGAGCATTCCGTTGTTGATGTAACGTTCGTTGAACATCTTCATCCCTCCGCCACCGATCGAGTGGAGCAGGTAGTAATCCAGATAGTCCGTTTGCAGTTCGCTCAGCGAGCGGCGGTACATGGCAATCGAGTTCTCGCGCGTATAGTTCGAGAAGTTAGACAGTTTGGTCGCCAGATAATACGATTCGCGCGGATGACGGCTCAGGGCGATCCCCGTAGCTTTCTCCGACCAGCCCTGCACGTAGACGGGGGCCGTATCGAAATAGTTCACACCATGGGCAATGGCATAGTCGACCAGTTCGTTGACCGCATCCTGATCGATCAGATCGCCTTTTCCGTCGGGAGAAGGGATTGTCGGCCAGCGCATACAACCATAGCCCAGCAGGGAAACCTTATCATCTCCCAAGCTGGGGAACGAACGGTACGTCATCTTGTCGGTCGGGACAGGCGAAGAGCCCTTGCTGCCGGAACCTTTTTGATCTTTCGGGGCACAGCCGTAAAGGGCGGCTGTTGTCGTCGCAGCCGTGATACCTACGATATTCAGAAAATCACGGCGGTTGATATATTGATCTTTCATAGATTTATTCTTTAAAAACGGATTATATAACTCGATGCCTTTCATGGCCTTCCACATAGATAGCCGTCAGCGGGCGCGAAGGACAAAGGTTCTCGCAAGCGCCGCAACCGATGCATCGTTCGACATTGATAGCCGGTATCTTCAAGGATTTCGGATCGGCAGGGTCGGATGCCACCATCTCGATCGCATTCGTCGGACAATGGCGGGAACAGTTGCCGCACTCGACACCGTCGGTGATCGGCACACAGTTAGCTTTCACCCATACGGCATGGCCGATCTGGACAGACGACTTATCCTCTTTCGTGATCGGCAGGATCGCACCCGCCGGACATACTTCGGAGCATTTCGTACATTCGGGACGGCAATAGCCGCGCTCGTAAGACATCTCCGGCTGCATCAGGGTCATCAGGCCACCGGAAGGGCGCAACACATGGCTGGGACAGACCGAAACGCACAACTGGCAAGCGGTGCAATGCTGTCTCATGTTGCGTATGCTTTGTGCACCGGGCGGGACGATAGGCGTCAGCCGTTCCTGTTCTTTCCGTTCCTTGATCGGCGCCAGTCCGCCGTCTCTTTTCATCTCGACCTCTTCCGCCTTTTTTTCCTGCGCTTTCAACGCACCGCCCATAAGCACGAGGGCTGTTGTCGACAAGGCTCTGCGGCGGGAAAGGTTTGTTTTGTCTTCCGCTGCCGGTTGGTCCGTTTCCTGCTTCTTCGCTTTCCATACCGGAGCATACGAAAGCGCATTTTTGCGGCAAACATCTAGGCAGTTCATGCAGACAACGCAACGGCTGCCGTCCACTTTATGCTGCTTGCCGTCGATACAGGCTGCCTTGCATTGGCGGGTACAGAGGCCGCAACTGTTGCATTTCTCCGTATCGATCGTGATGCGATAGAGGGAAAAGCGGGAGATGAAGCCCAACACTGTCCCCACCGGACAGATCGTATTGCAGTACGTACGCCCGTTCCGCCAGGCCAATACGAAAAGCACGACCACCGTAGCGACCGCAACCAAAAGCGTCGGCAGGCTCTTCATCCAGACATCCACCTCGTAGAAAGCGTAGCTGTCCATCCGTTCCGCCAGATAGGCTAACAAATTGTTTCCCCACATCCAAAGCGGCTGGAGCAAGCTGTTGGCAATACGCCCGTAGGCACTGTAAGGCGCCAGCAAAGCGACAAAGGAACCGACCCCGGCTACCAAAGCCACCACAAAAACGGCCAGCACTCCATAGCGCAACCAGGAAAGCGCAGGCGAATAGGAATAGGGCAACTTCTTCCCTATCCTGCCGAACCTCGCTATCACATCCTGAAAAACACCTAACGGACAAATCACGGAGCAGTAAATACGTCCGAACACCAGCGTCAGGAGAATTAAAAGTAACACAACACCCACATTCAAAGCCAGCACGGCAGGCAAGAACTGGATCTTGGCAAGCCATCCGAACCATCCGTGCAACGTCCCCGTAAAGTCGAGGAACAGTAGTGTGATAAGCACGAAACACAACGTGGCCGCCATTAGTCTAATCTTTCTTAACATCGCGTATCTCATTATTGGTTAAAAATATAACTACAAAGATGCAAAAATTCTACTTTACATATACACAGGCACTTCACTAAAACGAAAAAAAGGTGGATCATCGCGAAATGCCGCTCAGTCGCTCACCAACCACGACTTGAATTCGGAAGCCTTGTTCTTGCTTACATAGATACGTTCGGGGACTTCCACATCCAGGGTCACCAACAGACGGTTATCGAACCAGACCGTTATGTCGGAGATGCTGTCTCTGTTGACGATAAACTGTTTGTTCGCCCGGATAAAATCCGCCGGATCGAGTGAAGGCATGATCTGTTCGAGTGTCTTGGAATAAGGATATTGCGTCCCGTCTTTCAAATAGATGCATGTGCTTTTGTCGGAGGTATAGAAACAGGAGACCTCTTTCAGGTTGACCGGCAACAGCTTGTCTTTATAGGGAATCAGCAGTTTATCCTTGTATTTGGGGGCAGGCGCTAACCGTGCCAATTGGGACAGGTATTGAAGAATATCCTGCCGGTTCAGCTTGCCGTATTTGGCCAGTGCATGCCGGATGTCTTCCACCTTTATCGGTTTCAGCAAGTAATCGATACTGTTCACCTTAAACGCCTCTATCGCATAGCGGTCGTAGGCGGTCGTGAACACGATCGGCGTCTCAAGCTCGATCTTATCAAAAATGTTGAACGCCGAGCCGTCCGACAAATGGATATCCATAAAAATCAGCTCCGGGGCAGGATTCTCCTGAAGCCAGTGGACAGTCTGCGTGACGCTTTCCGTATTCCCGGATATCCGGATATCCGGCGCCACCTCTTTCAATATATCCACCAGGTTCTCATAAGCAGCAGTTTCGTCTTCTACAATCAATACTCTCATACGACTTTCATTTTAAAGGAAGATAAACGCGGAAGGTCTCTTCTGTGGACTCTATCCGTATCTGCCTGTCCATCAACAGAGCAAAACGGCTTTCCAGGTTCTTCAGCCCGGTCCCGTTCGTATCGGGGATGGATAGCTTCGGATAGACCGGATTCGAGACGACCAGTTCGTCCAGTTCGTTGAGCACAATCGAAATCTCCATCTTATGCTCGCTATCTATCGTGTTATGTACAACCACGTTATCGACCAATGGCAACAAAGAAAGAACGGGCAACATCAGCCGGTCCTTCCGTTCCTCATCCACCCGGACGGAAAAGACCAGTTTGTTGGCAAAGCGGACTTCCATCACATATTGGAAGGAAAGCATAAACTCCAGCTCCTCCCGCAAGGAGACCAGTCCCTTCCTGTCGCTCTGGAGGATATACCGGAAGATGTCGGACAACTGATAGACATACATCAGCGTCTTCTCGTCATCCTTCTTGCGGATCAGAGCGGATATCCCGTTCAGCGAATTAAAGAAGAAGTGCGGGTTGATCTGGTTGGCAAGCGCGTCACACCTGCTCTGGAGATTTTCGAAACGCAGGCGCTCGATCTCCGACTCCTTTTCCCGCTGCCTGGAATAGAGCATCGATATATATCCGATAAACGTACAAAGGAAGCAGGTCACGAAAAACTGGAAGATCAGGATGCTACCCAACGCATCCGTATGAATCCCCATGGAAGAGACTCCGTATGAAACAGAGGCATAGATCAGATAGCAACCAGCGAAAACAGGAAATTACGCATCAGTCGCTGCCGGAACAGGGCGGCCGGCATCTTCTTCAGATTATAGTGTATCAGAAGGCAGATCAGCCCCCAAAAGAAAAAGAAGCGGTAGACAAAAAACGCAAGAAAGCCGGCATGTTCGGATGCTTTGAGGAATCTCAGCTCCCAGGGAATACAGGCGATGTTGGGATATACGATAAACACCGCACTGATCAGGCCGACCAGTGGAAGCTTCCGGGTAATATAAATATCGAACGAGTCCATAACATCTTCTTTTCAGTAACAAAGGAAAAGAAAATAATCATTACTTTACCTGCTTAAAGAAGGAAAACGAAAAAAAGAAGCATAAAGACGAAGAGAAAGAAAATTCTTACTGTCCCCATGTCTCCCGGTCCAGGTTACGATAGTTGATTGCTTCCGCCAGATGGCGTGCTTCAATACTTGGAGAGGCTTCGAGGTCGGCAATGGTACGGGATACTTTTAGAATACGGTCATAGGCCCGGGCAGACAAGTTGAGACGTTGCATCGCCACTTTCAGCAGGGAGAGGCCGGCAGCATCCGGCACGGCATATTCGTGGAGCAGTTTGGAGGTCATCTGCGCATTGCTGTAAATGCCTTCGCAACCGGCAAAACGCTTTTCCTGAATGGCACGGGCTTGCATCACCCGTTCACGGATCGCTTCGCTGGATTCGGAGGGACGCTGTTCGGATATCTTCTCAAAGGGGACAGGTACGACTTCTATCTGGATATCGATACGATCCAACAAGGGACCGGAAACACGGTTCATATATTTCTGGACAGCTCCCGGTGAACAGAGGCATGGACGATCGGGATGATTATAATAACCACATGGACAAGGATTCATAGAGGCCACCAACATAAAGTTTGCCGGATAATCGACAGAGAAACGGGCACGGGAAACCGTGATCGTCCGATCTTCCAAAGGCTGCCGCATAACTTCGAGAACACTCCTGTTGAACTCCGGCAGCTCATCAAGAAACAAAACACCGTTATGCGCCAGACTGATCTCCCCCGGCTGGGGAAAAGCGCCTCCGCCAACCATTGCCACATTCGAAATCGTATGGTGAGGGGAACGGAACGGACGTTGTGTCATCAAAGAGGTCTCCAGACCTATTTTTCCGGCGACTGAATGTATTTTTGTTGTTTCCAGCGACTCCTGTAAGGTAAAAGGGGGTAAAATAGATGGGAGGCGTTTGGCAAGCATCGATTTTCCGCTGCCCGGCGGGCCGATCAGGATCAGATTGTGGCCACCGGCTGCCGCCACTTCCATCGCACGCTTTACGTTTTCCTGTCCACGCACATCCGAAAAATCAGATTCAAACTGCAACTGGCGGGCGTAGAACTCTTCGCGCGTGTTGACAACAGTTGGTTCCAAATCCCGCTTCCCGGCAATAAACTCGATTACCTCTTTAATTGTAGAGGCGCCATATACTTCCAAATCATTGACAACAGCCGCTTCCCGTGCATTCTGCTTAGGCACGATGAAGCCTTTGAAACCTTCCTCCCGGGCCTTAATCGCAATCGGAAGTACTCCTTTGACCGGTTGCAGGCTACCATCAAGCGACAGTTCACCCATCATCAGAAACTGGTCCAGACGAGAAGCATCCAATGCTTCTGCAGCGGCCAAAATACCGATTGCAAGTGGCAGGTCATACGCAGAACCTTCCTTCCGAATATCGGCAGGAGCCATATTAATCACGATACGGTTACGGGGGAATTTATAGCCACTCACCTGAAGGGCTGAAATGATACGTTCATGACTTTCACGGACAGCTACATCCGGAAGACCTACCAAAAAGAATTGGATACCTTTTGTGCAATTCACTTCGATCGTAACGATCGTTGCCGATATACCCTGCACGGCGGCAGCATAAGACTTGACTAACATAGTTAAGAATTTTGAATTATAAATTATGACTTATAGACTAAGAATCAATGAATAATAAATCCATTATTCTATTAAGTTTTCCAGTGTGTGCTTGATCTCCATTCCATTATCCGTTTTCAGAATAATTTTCCCTTCTTCATCAATCAAGAAGCAACGGGGTAGAGCACTTACATTATATAAATCGACCAACATAGCCGCTTGTCCGGCTGAGTCAGTAACCAAATTCCAATCGATACTGTCTTTTGCAAGGACTTTACGAACTTCACTCTGATTGTCATCCAAACTAATCAACAACATATCCACTTTGTCCTTCGGATATTTTGTTGCGACTTTATCCAAATACAGATCTTCCGTCTGGCACATATCGCACCAAGGAGCCGTAAAGGCAAGCAATAAATATCTTTGGGGGAAAGAATCCAGGCTAACAGGCGCTCCATATATGTTTTTCACATTAAATCCCGGAGCTTCTGCTCCTAAAGCTGTACGCTTTGCCCGTGCACTATATTCCTGTAACTTCTGTACCAGATAGAAATCTTTCAATTTAGGATTCAACACAGCCAGCAGTTCATCCATCCGCCTTGTATCATCCGGATGCATAAAATAATTCTGGATCAATATCACAGAAGCTTCCTCATCCGGATATTTCTTAACGGCAGCTGCGACTTCCTCACTCAACAAATGATTCACATTCGCCAGACGAGAAGCGACATCTGTCTCTTCTATCGTATTGTTAACGCTCTCCTTTCCTCTATTATGAAGTTGGTGAATCAGATCAGCCTGCTCTTTCAACAAAGAAGCCAACTCTTTTTTTATGGCTGAAAGACGATCGTTTATGTGTCCTCCTTTCACGCGCAGCATAGTCGGGTAATTGGCATCACCGGTAATTGTCACCTTCTCCCCTTTTTCAGGATAAACAGTGACCCAATGTGTCTTATCCTCAAAGAAAATTGTGACTTCCCGGAAATCACCTTGTTTTCGTTCTATCAGGAATTGACCCGGTTTCTCGCAAATGACAGTGTCTACCGCCTTTATATCATCATTCTCAAAAACGGCATATAAGGTCTGATCTTCCAGATTGGTCAGTTTGCCCTCTATCCGGTAAGCAATATCTTCGCCACATGATGACAAAGACACAATAATTCCTACGATCAGCAATAAACGTTTTATCATTTTATACCTCACATCCCACATTAACAGATAATTTGGTGTAAAGATAGAAATAGATTTTAAAACATCCTAACATTTGTGCTAAAATTAATGTATATATACAAAAAAAGCGCAGAACCGAAGTCCTGCGCTTTATAGTCGTTATGTATGTAATTACAATTTCGGACCAGCAGCAACCAGCTTCTTACCAGCTTCGTTACCTGTAAACTTAGCAAAGTTCTTGATGAAACGACCAGCCAAATCTTTAGCTTTTTCGTCCCACTGAGCAGCGTCAGCATAAGTATCACGCGGATCAAGGATATTCGGATCAACACCCGGCAATTCTGTCGGTACAACGAAATCGAAGTACGGGATAACTTTTGTCGGAGCTTTGTCGATTGAACCGTCCAGGATAGCATCGATGATACCACGAGTATCGCGGATAGAGATACGTTTGCCAGAACCATTCCAACCAGTGTTAACCAAATAAGCCTTAGCACCAGTCTTTTCCATCTTCTTAACCAGTTCTTCAGCATATTTTGTCGGGTGCAATGACAAGAAAGCAGCACCGAAGCAAGCTGAGAATGTAGGAGTCGGTTCAGTGATACCACGTTCTGTTCCAGCCAATTTAGCTGTAAAACCAGACAGGAAGTAGTACTGAGCCTGTTCCGGGTTCAGGATAGATACCGGAGGCAATACACCGAATGCGTCAGCAGACAGGAAGATAACCTGTTGTGCGTGCGGGCCTTTAGAAACCGGTTTAACGATGTTTTCGATGTGATAGATCGGATAAGAAACACGAGTGTTTTCTGTTACGCTCTTATCAGCGAAATCGATCTTACCGTCAGCAGCAACTGTAACATTTTCCAGAAGAGCGTCACGTTTGATAGCAGCGTAGATATCCGGTTCGCTTTCTTTATCCAAGTTGATAACTTTAGCGTAGCAACCACCTTCATAGTTGAATACACCTTCGTCATCCCATCCGTGTTCGTCATCACCGATCAACTTACGTTTCGGGTCTGTAGACAAAGTAGTCTTACCTGTACCAGACAAACCGAAGAAGATAGCAGAGCTTGTACCTTCCATGTTTGTGTTAGCAGAGCAGTGCATTGAAGCGATACCACGCAACGGGTTCATGTAGTTCATGATAGAGAACATACCTTTCTTCATTTCACCACCGTACCAAGTGTTCAGGATAACCTGTTCTTTAGTCTTCAGGTTGAAAACTGTAGCAGTTTCAGAGTTCAAGCCCAGTTCTTTGTAGTTGTCAACTTTTGCTTTAGAAGCGTTGAAACATACGAAATCAGGTTCTCCGTAGTTAGCCAGTTCTTCAGCTGTCGGGCGGATGAACATGTTAGTTACGAAATGTGCCTGCCATGCTACTTCCATGATGAAACGTACTTTCATACGAGTTGCTTCGTTAGCGCCACAGAAAGTATCGACAACGAACAGACGTTTGCCTGACAATTCTTTTACAGCTTTAGCTTTCAGATCAGCCCAAGCTTCTTCAGAACAAGGCTTGTTATCGTTTTTATATTCTTCAGAAGTCCACCATACAGAATCTTCGCTGGCTTCGTTCTTTACGAAAAATTTATCTTTAGGAGAACGACCTGTATAAACACCAGTCATTACGTTTACAGCACCCAGTTCAGTTACCTGACCTTTTTCAAAGCCTTCTAAACCTGGTTTTGTTTCTTCTGCGAACAGAACGTCATAAGACGGATTGTGAAGAACTTCCTTCACGTCTTTAATTCCGTACTTGCTTAAATCTAATGTAGCCATCTTGTAATTAATTTAATTGATTGACTTTATATAACTTTTTCTCTCTACTCTATTAAAACCACAAGGCTCATCATCATTGTTTTTTTACTTGCTGTTCCCTCGCCTTGTTAATCGCGGTACAAAAGTAATACAAATTTTCATAGTACATACCGTATTAAGGAAATTTTTCAGTAATAATTACACTTTTCCAGGCTGTTAACATTAAACCCCGTCATTTTGCAATCTATAGTTTACAAATCAGACCTTTTCTTGAAAAATTGCATCGTGTTTACCTGCATTTAGATCATCAACGATACGATAAAGTACAGCTTTCATACAAGAAAAGCTGCAAACCGCCGGATTATTTTTCCGGCGCCTGCAGCTTCGTATTGTCATTTGAGATAGGGTTTCTTACTTCACTTCCCAGATTTCTCCGCTCATCAGGAAATCCTGCAGTTTGCGGGTCGGGGTCTTAGCTTGGACTTCAGCGATCTGCTGATGGACAGCTTCATCATAAGTCGGGCCTCGACATCACGGATCACACCTAAAGCAACCGGCATATCGCCGCTCATCATGGCAAGCATCATGTGCAAAGTGTTATCTTTTTCATGTGCATCGTGTACCAGCACATCGTCCAGTGTATAACCATCCTGTCCGATTGTTACAGCTTTCAGCTTCAGACCTTCCAACACAATACCTTTTTCGTTGTCCTTACCGAACAGCATCTTTTCACCGTGACGCAGGAAAATCGTACGGTCGGCACGAAATTCTTTGTCGACAATCTTTTTATGGATACCATCGTTGAAGATCACGCAGTTTACGAGCACTTCCGTAACGGAAGCCCCTTTATGGCGGGCTGAAGCAGCGAGCACTTCTGTCGTATTCTTCAGATCCACATCGATCGCACGTGCAAAGAAGTTACCGCGGGCGCCCAATGCCAGTTCTGCCGGCACAAACGGGTCTTCCACTGTTCCATAAGGAGAACTCTTGGATACAAAACCACGGTCGGAAGTCGGTGAATATTGTCCTTTCGTCAGACCATAGATCTTATTGTTAAACAAAACGATGTTCAAATCGATGTTACGGCGTACGGCATGGATAAAATGGTTACCACCGATAGCCAGACAGTCTCCGTCGCCGGTAATCAACCAGACGTTCAGGTCCGGGCGAGCCGTCTTCACACCGGTAGCGATAGCGGCGCCACGTCCATGAATGGTATGAAAGCCGTATGTATTCATATAATAAGGTAAACGGGAAGAACACCCGATACCCGAGATTACAGCCATATCATGAGGAGCCACTCCTACTTCGGCCATTGCTTTGTGCAAGCAGTTCAACACGGCATGGTCTCCGCAACCCGGACACCAGCGTACATATTGATCGCTCTTATAATCTTTCGGTTGAAATTTTACTTCTTCAGTTGCCATCTTTTAAGCCTCCAATATTTTCGTGAATTCCTCAACTAATCTCGCTACGACAAAAGGTTGTCCCTTTACGCGGTTAAAACGGTACGGATTGAATCCGGCCACCCGCCCACGCAGGTAGTTTGCAAACTGGCCGTTGTTCTGTTCGGCAACAACCACTTTCTTATATTTACCCAGCACTTCAGCAGTGTTCTTAGGCAACGGACTGATAAACTTGAAGTGAGCCAAAGCCACCTTCTTTCCCTGTTCCTGCATCGTTTCCATTGCTTCGTACAGGTGTCCGTATGTTCCGCCCCATCCGACGATCAACAGGTCGGCATCTTCATCACCGATCACTTCTACATCAGGAATATAATCGGCAATCTTATCAATCTTGGCTTGACGGGTGTTAACCATCTTCTGGTGGTTAACCGGGTCAGTCGAAATGGCGCTTGTTTCGTAGTCTTTCTCAAGACCGCCCAGACGGTGCGCAAAGCCTTCCGTTCCGGGGATAGCCCAATAGCGAACCAAACTATCCTTATCGCGGCGATAGGCTTTCCATACCTTTTCGCTTGCGTCGTAGTTGGAGACATAATTCGGCTTGATTTCCGGATATTCATCCAGGTTCGGCAACTTCCAGGCGGAAGAACCGTTTGCGATGAAAGCGTCTGTCAACAGGATAACCGGAGTCATATGTTCGACAGCCAGTTTACCGGCCCAATAAGCAGCATCGAAACAGTCTGTCGGCGTGGAGGCAGCAATTACGACAACCGGACTTTCACCGTTACGTCCGTAAAGCGCTTGCATCAAGTCGGTTTGTTCGCTCTTGGTCGGCATACCCGTAGAAGGACCGCCACGCTGTACGTCGATGATAACCAGCGGCAATTCGGCAATAACAGCCAGACCGATCGCTTCACTCTTCAGCGCCAGACCGGGACCGGATGTTGATGTGGCAGCCAGACAACCTGCAAAGCTGGCACCGATGGAAGTACAGATACCTGCAATCTCATCTTCTGCCTGTACAGTAACGACACCTAAATCTTTGCGTTTCGACAATTCATGCAGGATATCGGTTGCCGGTGTAATCGGGTAACTTCCCAGGAACAGCTGCAAGCCTGCCTTTTCGGCTGCTGCAATCAGACCGTAAGAAGTAGCCTTGTTTCCGTTTACATCGGTATAGAAACCCGGTTCGGCTTTCTTACTTTCGATACGATAGGTCGAAACCGAAGCGTGGATATTATGTCCGTAGTTGTAACCGTCCGTCAACACCTTGATGTTAGCCTGAGCAATTGCCGGTTTCTTGGCAAACTTATTCTGAAGCATATGCATGGCTTCTTCCAGCGGACGTTCGAACAGCCAACAAACCAATCCCAATGCGAACATATTCTTGCAACGGAGCGCAGACTTATTGTCCAGACCAAATTCAGCCAGACCGTCTTTCACCATTGTCGAGATAGGAGCTGCCACAACCTGAACACCTCCGAGTCCCAGTTCCTTGAACGGATCGTCTGTCGTAAACAGCGCTTTATCCAGGTCACTCTTCTGGAACGAATCGGTATCGATAATGACGATAGCATTGGGCTTCAAGTTCTTTACATTTACTTTCAGCGCAGCGGGATTCATTGCCACCAATACATCCGCCTTATCACCGGGAGTAAAAATCTTACGGGATCCCAGATGAACCTGGAAACCTGATACGCCACTTAGTGTTCCCTGGGGAGCACGTACTTCTGCCGGATAATCGGGGAATGTAGATATTTCATTCCCAAAAATAGCCGACAGATTCGAAAAGATTGTTCCGGTTAACTGCATTCCGTCCCCGGAGTCCCCGGAGAAACGGATGACAACCTTTTCCAGAGTTGTTACTTTTGTCTGTTCTGCCATAATATAATTTATTAGCTTAATCGCCTGTTTATATTTAAGATTCCCGCAAAGTAAAGCATAAACTTCGCGAGTTCAAAACTTTTAAGGGTTAAAACGCAGACAGGTATAGATCGATGTTATTAGAAGATAGACCGAATCTATTGGAAACGTAGTTGTTAACGGGCTTCCCGCAATACATATACACGCCGCTTTTGAACCCGGGATCACTCTTGACCATTCCCTGCACGGCACCGGCGTCGCCCAACTGGAAAAGCATCGGAACAAAGATATTGCTCAACGCCATCGATGTGGTACGCGCCACATAGTTGCTGATATTCTGCTTGCAATAATGCAACACGCCATACTGCTCGAAAATGGCCGGATCGGAAGGGCAAAGACAGCAGGTCGTCTCGAAGCAACCGCCTTGGTTGATCCTGAGATCGATGACCAGCGCACCGCGCTTCATAGTCCGGATCATATCTTCGGCAATTATATAGCGGTGGCGGGAATTTATATAACGCATTGCCCCGATTACCACATCTGCGCTGCGGAAAGCGTTCTGCAAAACATTCGGGTGGAAGGTGGAAGTAAACAATCCCTGTCCCAAAACCTGCTGGATCGTCCGAAGCTTATTGATATCGTCATCGAAAACTTTCACAGAAGCTCCCAACGCCATCGCAGCACGAGCGGCAACGGTCCCGGCATTGCCGGCCCCGATAATCACGACTTCCGTCGGAGAAACGCCAGGTATGCCTCCCAATAAAATACCCTTTCCTCCCTGCGTATTGCTCAACAGCTCGGATGCAATGGAAATGGAGGCCGTCCCTTCAATCTCTGAGATCACATTCAACACCGGACAGCACTGCGTTTCGTCCGCCAGCAGCTCGTAAGCAATCGCCGTAACCCGTTTTGACATCATGAGCTCGAAAGCTTCCTGTGAAAAGACGTTGAACTGGACAGTGGAGAACAACGTAGCTCGCTGTTTCATCATCGCCACCTCAGCGGCAAGCGGCGGCAATATCTTCAGGATAACATCCGCCTGATAGACTTCGGCCGGCGTCGCCACAATTTCAGCACCCGCTTCCGAGTAATGATTATCAGAATAGTTGATTCCTAACCCGGCCCCGGTTTCGACCAGGACATGATGCCCGCGATCAGTCAGCATATCGACAGCTTCCGGAGTCAAAGCCAGACGCCGTTCGTCTTCTACCCGCTCACAGGGAATACCTATCAGCAAGCGATTGTTTACCTTACTGAGTTCTTTCAATAATTCCTGGGGAATATAAACTCCCTGTCCTTGTTTGCCTACTGTCATATCAGTTGAAAGTTGAAAATAGCGTTGCCAATGCTTGTGATATATTCTGCACATCCTGATCAGTCATCATCTCTTCCGCATTGAAGACGATAGATGCCTTCGAATAGAAAGGTTCCCTTTTCTCTAAGCTTTCGGCGATAAAGGCTCTCAACTCATCGCCCGAACGCCCTTTTAACACCGGACGCGTCGTTTTGCAGAGTTCCAGGCGTTTTGCCAGCTCATCGACCGAGACCTTGAGATAAACGGTTTGTCCGGCTTCATTCATAAACTCCATATTATCGAAAAAGCAGGGCGCACCGCCTCCGGTAGACACCAGGACGTCTTCAAACATAGCCACTTCGCGGAGCATCCTCCGTTCGACATCCCGGAACGCCTCTTCCCCTCTTTCAGCAAAAAGCTGACCGACGGTTTTATGATAACGGCCTTCTATATAATGGTCCAGATCAATAAACGAGAGCCCCAACTGCCTTGACAACACCTTTCCCACAGTAGTTTTTCCGGCTCCCATATATCCAATCAGAAATATACGCTTCATATCTAAACGATTGTTTCCTGCAAATGTATACTTTTTCCGCTAAGAACGCCCGTTTTATGCCGGATAAATTTTTATCTTTGACCCCATGCATTCCCGATTTCCTCAGCAAGGAATCCAAACTTCTTCCTGAGAACGGAAGAGTTTGATGCGGATCTTTTAAACAGGAAATAATGGCAAAAAATAAATATTATGTAGTATGGAAAGGGCTGAATCCCGGCGTCTATGACAACTGGGCCGAATGCAAAGCGCAGGTGGAAGGACAGGACGGAGCCAAATATAAGTCGTTCGAGACCGAGGAAGAGGCGACAAAGGCTTTTAATGGAGGATATGAACATTATCTGAAAGCAGCATCCTCCGCCAAGCGGCCGCCAATCTTACCCCAAAAGCGCCCGTTGGAAAGCCGGTCTGGGAAAGCCTTTGTGTCGATGCCGCCTGTAGCGGCAATCCGGGCGACATGGAATACCGGGGCGTTTATCCACCGACCATGCAAGAGGTCTTCCGCATCGGGCCGTTGAAGAAAGGGACAAACAACATCGGAGAGTTTCTGGCACTCGTGCACGGCCTCGCCCTGTTGAAGCAAATGGGCAGCAACCTACCGATCTATTCGGATAGCCGAAACGCTATCGGCTGGGTGAAAAAGAAAAAATGCAAGACGCTGTTGGAACGCGTACCGGAGAACGAACCGGTCTTCGACCTGATCCAGCGGGCGGAGAAATGGCTCAACACAAACACTTACACAACTACCATCCTCAAATGGGAAACCTCGGAATGGGGCGAGATTCCGGCGGATTTCGGGAGGAAATAAAGAAGGGGAAAGACTGAACCGATTGTTACTCTTACAAATAAAGTAGACGGAAATAATACATTATATGCAAATATTTTATATCTTGCACCCATAATGAGCAACTGGGAAAAACAGCAAGAGGAGAAGCAAAGCGGCAAGGAGAAAGACAAAGTGAGACGTGAAAAGCTTGCCGGATATTTCTTCGATTTGTCTAAGTTGACATTTGCATCACTTGTATTAGGAGGCATTGCGCCTTTGTACGCAAATATTTTAAACGAGGTAGATTGGGTAACTATATTGTTAGGAGTATTCTCATCATATATATTTGCTTTTTTTGCCAACAGAATTTTAAAACAGTAATAATATGGATGCATTAGGAATTATTTTTTTATTTACAAGTGCTATAGGTGCAGGCTGGTAATATGGTCTTACACTCCTTCCGGTAAGAAATGGCTGAAAAATCTATAACATAGATTTGAAGGGTAGAATTATGACGGAAGATGTTCGTTGGAAACAACGACTTGCAAACTACCAAAAAGCTTTAGCCCGCCTTCAAATGGTACAAGCAACTGATTTAACTTCTCTATCGGATTTAGAGAAAGAGGGATTTACACAACGTTTTAAATATACATACGAATTAGCGTGGAAGACTTTACAAGATTTCCTGCATTACAAAGGCTATATAGACTTTGCAGGACCTAATGCGACTTTATCATTAGCCCTGCAAGACGGCTACATTACGGACGCCGACGGTTGGCGTAAGATGAAGAAATCGCGGGAATTGATGTCTCATACTTATGACGAAGGACAAATAAACCAAATTGCATCCGATATCGCCAACATTTTCGTTCACCTGCTGAAAGAACTAAACATCCGGCTGGCAAATGAATCTTCCTCTTTATAATCTGTCATCCACCCAAGCCGGATTCAGACAGCCTTTCACATCATAGACGACGCTGTGCTCCTTTGTCAGAGCCGGGACATCCAAAGATAGGAAATCCGTATGGGCAACAGCCAGCACGACTACATCGAATTTCTTATCCGGCAGAGAAGAGAGGACTTCCAGCCCGTATTCGCGCCGCACATCTTCCTGCCGAGCCCAAGGATCATAAATCGTAACCTTTATGCCGTAATCCTGCAGATAGCGGACGACATCGCCAACCTTGGAGTTACGGACATCCGGACAGTTTTCCTTAAAAGTAAAGCCCAACACCAACGCTTCCGCATTCCGCACCGGGACATCTTTCTTAATCATACATTTCACGACACGCCCGGCGATATATTCGCCCATCGTATCATTGATGCGGCGTCCGTACAAGATCAGTCCCGGATGAAAACCGTAGTCCTGTGCCTTGCGAATCAGGTAATAAGGATCGACACCGATGCAATGACCGCCAACCAGTCCGGGTTTGAAATGCAGGAAGTTCCATTTTGTTCCGGCCGCGGCCAACACCTCATTCGTGTCGATGCCTATCAGATGGAATATCTTGGACAACTCGTTCATAAAAGCAATATTGATATCGCGCTGGGAGTTCTCGATCACCTTGGCGGCTTCGGCCACTTTTATACTGGAGACAGGGAAAGTTCCGGCCGTAATCACCGAGCGATACAACGCATCCACTTTTGCTGCCGCTTCGGAAGTGGAACCGGAGGTGACTTTCATAATCTTCTCTACAGTATGCTCCTTATCACCGGGATTGATACGCTCCGGAGAATATCCGGCAAAGAAATCACGGTTGAAAACGAGCCCCGATGTCTTTTCCAGAATCGGAACACATTCTTCTTCCGTAATACCGGGACAGACTGTCGATTCATAAATCACAATGTCGCCTTTCCCCAATACTTTCCCAACCGTCTCGCTGGCCGAATACAAAGGTGTCAGATCCGGGCTGTGATGCAGGTCCACAGGCGTAGGAACCGCTACAATATAATAGTTACACGAACGAAGCTCTTCCGCATCGGAAGTGCAGTACAAACCTTTCTCCCCTTCGCCCGGAAGATGCGGAAGCAATACGGACTGCAACAACTCGCCGGATACTTCCTGCGTCGCATCCTGTCCGGCCATCAAGGCAGCCACCCGCTCCCGCTTCACATCAAATCCGACAACCGGATAAAGCGTAGCAAACAACCGCGCTAACGGCAACCCCACATATCCTAAGCCGATAACGGCAACTCTTATCTTTCCCATCGTGCTATCATTCATTTTATCACTTATAAAACGCCCGCATCCTATCTTGCTTAAAGACCTCAGGAATAGTATTATCCGCCCGTATAATACCATCCCGGCAAAGCTGCTCATAAGAAGCAGTTCCTATCACCTTATCATACTCGGCATCCAACAAACCATCCTTATACAACTGGTAGAAATAACGCCAATGGCGTCCGCCATGCTTCTTGGGATTTTGCTCCAGTTGCTTTCCTCCGTTGATCATCTTCTCTAAAAACGGTTGTTTTCCCCGAATATTATAATGATAAATACGGATTTCACTTGCTGCAGTCCGTTTCGGAAACATGGTCACTTTATGATTGCCCATCGAGATTTGAATATATCCTGTTGTGCGATGGATTACTTTTTGATTCTGTCGGGTAAAAAGAGAATAACGAGAAAGATTATAAAGTTCAGGATCAGCAACGACTTCCACCGTCCGATTCCATTGCCAAAACGGTTTATCCTCTTCCGGATAAACACATTTCATCTCACAAGTCAGGACATTTGCAGCAGTGGAAATAAGTTCCGTCTTTAAGTTCCCGGACGGGGCATACCACAACTCATCAGCATCCGCATTAATAATCCAGTCAGCCTGATAAACAGATTTTGCTTTCCAGATCATGCGATCGACCCATTTCTTTTGTTCGTAATTCGTGGCTTTCTCATCGATAGTCTCCAAAACCCATCCTTTATCCATATATTTCCGAATGATTTCAGGTGTCCGGTCCGATGAATTATTATCTGTAATAATAAAACCGTCCACACCCATCAATTTGTGAAAGATGAGATTCTCTTCCAACATATCCTCCTCGTTCTTAACCAATAAGGTCATAATCAAACGGGGTGCTGTCTTGTTCCTAAAAGCATGAAAGCATTCAGTTATGGTGATACCTATTTTTTGTAACAAAAACAAATTCATTTCTTTTCTATTTTTCATCTATTGATACCTTAACCCATTCTTCCGGATAAATATCAGGAGTATCTTTATGTTGGAACCAACGACACGGTACAATTACAATCTTGTCTTTTCCTGGATTCAGCCAAGCTCCCCACCAGCTAAAAGTGCTATTACATATAATATGATGGCGGCAATGGCTCATTAACATCATATCTTGCCAACTATCTTTTCCCTTATTCCAATCAACATATACCGCTTTCTTAAAAGGAATGTTTTCTTTCACCCAAGTAATATCATCTGAAAACACATAATAAGTGGGATCAGGGAAACGATGTTCCATCTCTTCTAAAGCATTAATATAATAAGGTAATTGGCAAACACTTCCAGTGTTTGCCCAATGACGTGGAAAAAGATAATCTCCACGTCGAAAATGAATCGAGACAGCCTGACCATCTGCATCTATTTGCCTCAGCATTTCAAGGCTTTTTTCATTTGCAATATCCAAATTAAAAGAGAACGACTTCCGGATGTCCTCCTTTATATCAAAAAAGAAACGCTCCGATTGATAGAATCCCTTAAAATAGAGCAATGGCCAAGAATATCTTTTCTCATAAGGCACAAGAGTAGATGGATCTTGACGACGTTCATATATCTTCTTAAAGAAAAGAAACTCCAATACTTTTTTCAATACACGATTTATACAAAACTCTATATGAGGCAAGTTAAAAATCCGGTTCATTTCATAACCGTTATGCACATTATAATGAACCATATCCGAAAGATCTATCCTCGTATCAGGATAAAGTTTTTTCATCCTCAAATAAAAAGCATAAATAAACATCTGATTCCCTAATCCTCCGATCATTTTTATAAGTCTCATAAATGTACCGTATTAAATTTTACAATCAGTTTGAAGCATTCGTCTGCATCATATCCCCTTGTTTTTGCATATTCATCGGCAAGCACGGCAAACATTTCATGCGTGCCGGGCAATCGCTCAAAATTCTTGCATCCTTCTTCCATCCCGATCTCTCTGAAACGTATTCTGTTCAAATCAATAATTTCCACTTTCACATCCTGTTCTGTTTCCTTAAACAGGATATTGCCACGTGAGTAATCTTTATGCAAATAGCCATGTTCATGCATGGCCGCCGTAGCACGGGCTATCGCACGGAGAATCCGTTCCTGTCCGGTAAAATGGCTTTTCACCAAATCATAATATATGTGAGGGCATTCCGATTTCAGGCTAACGTAATAGCTGCGCATAAACAGCAAACCTGTACGTTCGGTATAATAGCCCACCGGTTGAGGTGTTCCGATACCCGATTTCAACAATAGTTCTGCATACTCATACGAACGTTGCGCCTTGGAAGAACGGAAGAGGCCATAGACGATTTGATTAACCGGGTTCGGTTTGCAAAAAGACTTTATGACCAATTCTTTCCCTTTATAATCAATCTCACGCAACTCATTACGACCTTTATGAATGATCCGGCCTCATTATTCTTAAAATAAACAGGAAGCGCCTTTATAAAAGAAGTAAAGTCCGCAAAGTCCTTATTCACAAAGACCACACGAGGGTGAAACAGGCGATAAGCCTTATTTATCAGCTTCGACCAAGTTCTCCTATATCGCAGAGGGCCGCCTAATTCCCGTTCAAAGAATTCCGGATGACGCTTATTCAAGACGTCGATGACGTGCTTTTTCAATGAACGGTCCGTCACGCGTTTCGAACTGTTCCGGATCCGGTAATGCAGGGAGATTTCAGGAAGCTTCACGACTTTCCCACCGTCTTTCAGTATCGATATCCAGAACTCCCAGTCTTCGCGGGCAATGATTTCCTCGCAATAACCTTTCACCCGCTCCCAATCGGACTTCCGGTACAGGGCGCACGTGTCCATGATATTCTTCCTGGCCAGCAGTTTCAAGGAAAAAGGAGGCAAAACCCACTCGCCCGAACGGTCACCGAAGAAGTCTGCACGCGGACAGACAACCTTGATCTCATCATCCTGCACGATTACCTCGACCGCTTTACGGATAAAAACCGGGGTAATCGTATTATCCGCATCGACCGGCAGGATCAACTCTCCTTCCGCCAACGCTATCGCATGGTTACGGGCGGCACAGGCGCCGGCATTCGGTTGCGTGTACGCTTTCACCCGTGCATCCTTCGATGCATACGCTTTTGCAATCTGCAGGGAGGAATCTTTCGAACCGTCATCCATGACAATCACTTCAAACGAAGGATAGTCGGAAGCTAAAACAGAATCGAGCGTCTCACTCAAATACTGTTCCATGTTGTACACGGGCACGATTACCGAAACCAAAGGTGAATGATTCATAAGCAAATCAGATTTTATCCAGGCCTTTCGTAAACTTCAGCCAGTAATATTTCAGGGGATTTGTATATTTAAGCTGTTTCCAGGGGCGGCTGCCATGCGGACGGTGCCACACGGTGAGCGTAGTAAACAGATAGTTCGTAAAACCCTTTTCCAGGGAACGGTGCGAAATCGTCACATCATGCCAGTTCTTTGAAGGGTCCAGCAGATGGAAATCGAACGTCTTCAGGAAAGAGAATGTAAGCAACGAACAGCAGAAACTCAGATGTTTCTTTTCCGGAAAGACCTGTCCTTCTTTGCCTTTGGCATATAAATAAGGATAGTTGATATTCTCCTGCTCGTCGACAGTAACGGCAGCGGCAATCCCGCAATCCGGACGATCCGACGCACCGTCGAACAAAGCCTGCAAGGTATGTTTCTTCACGATAACATCCGATTCCACGATCAGCAATCCGGCTTCCGCCGCAATCGCCTTTTCCTGTGCCGTCTGAAGGATTAACAGATAGTTGGGAGAAGGATGTTCGGTCAGATCCGACAGATTCACCAGTTCAAAGCCCAGTCTTTCCGAAGCTTCGCGCAGCCTTTCCGTGTTTTCTTCCGTACTGAAATCATTATATACAAAATAACGATAAGGCACGGTAAAGTCGGATGCAAGTATCGATTCGATTGTCTGCAAAGTCAGCTCGATCGAATCTTTTACCGGAGTGATAATATGTAATTGTTTCATATGCAACTTTATTTGTACTATTCGGATAAACCGGCTGTGACCTGCTGTTTTTCGCTCAAAGCATCCAACACACGGGAGACGATTGTCTCGGCCGGTAACTGTGTCAGACAAGCCCAGTCTCCCCGGGAACATTCTTTCTGCCCGAACTGCGAACAGGGACGACAAGGCAAAGGCAGCCCGATCACATCTTCCGGACGCTGACGATAACCGTAAAAGCCGGTATATGTATGCGTCGCTCCCCAGACAGACAGGACACGCGTCCCGACCAATGATGCAAAATGCATATTAGCCGAATCCATGCTCAACAGCAAGTCTAACTGACTTATTAACGCCAATTCGTTGTCGAGCGTATATTTCCCGACCACATTCTTCACATGCGGGTAACGATATTCCCATTCTTCCAGTATCGCTTCTTCGTATCCTTTCGCCCCGAACAGAAACAGCGTTATATCTTCCCGCCGGGAAAGAGTCGCCACGACCTGTTCCATTTCATCTATCGGATAAACCTTTCCCCGATAACGTGCAAAAGGTGCAACTCCCAGCCATTTACCTGTCTTGGCACCGGCAATGGCTTCCATCTTGGACAAGTCTGCCGGACGCGATTCATAAAGGGAGGTAAACGACTCGGTATAAGCCAGTCCCGCAGCCCGGAAAACATCAGCATAGCGCTCGATAACAGTCGGTAGCGGTTCCATCTTCTTATTCTCCTTCCGCATAAGCGGCGGATATCTTTTCCGGATTTTATCCAGGACATAAACCGGCTTGCCTTTCACCCAAAAGAGTGTACGGATAATCATCGTACGAATGACATCATTCAAATCCAATACGACATCATAATCGAATTTCACCAAGGCGGAAGTAAAGCGTAACAGCCCGACCAGTGTTTTCTCGGCTCCTTTCGTACTGATGCCTATCACCTCCAGATTGGAAGGACGGTTCATGAAAACCGGCATCATAAACGCCTGAGTCAACACCGTAAACGAATCTTGTGGATTAGCTTTGGCTGCAGAATAGATGACCGGAAGTGTCATCGCCACATCGGCAATAGCAGCAAGTCGTATGACTAATATTTTTGCCATTATTTTTTATCGTACATTTTCATTTGTACCGCATGAATCTCTTTGTAAATACCAGTGTACAAAGATAGCAAGTTTTTTCATCCTTTCAGCATATAGCCTTTTTTTTGTCAAAGAAACGATGCCGGTGGAGGGGTCGTTGCGGAGAGCTTTGCGGAGATAAGTGATTTGGACATTCAAGGCGAGGGAATTGGCATAAGAGGCATTTCCCCATACGGTGGAAAGGAGGATTTCGCGGTCGATCGCCACATTCGGGTTGCGGGCCAGGATACGGAGGATTTCCGCCTGGCGGGAAGTGATCAATGTCTTGCTGTTGCCGGTCCGTATCTCGTTCGTGGAGTAATCGAATACGGTATTGCCGAAATGGTAGGTTTCTTCTTCGACCTCCACTTCGGGATTCGTTTCCAGACGTTCTTTGATACGCGCCAATAGCTCTTCCGGATAGAACGGTTTGGCGAGATAGTCATTCCCTTTCAGGCTAAAGCCCTTCAGACGGTCGCTCTTGTCTGAGCGGTCGGAAAGGAAGAAGATGAGGACATGGCGGTCGGCTTCGCGTATCTTTTCCGCCACTTCAAAACCGTTCAGTCCCGGCATATTGATATCCAGCAGGACCAGGTCGGGCTTAACGACCGGAAACTGCTCAAGCGCCATCGTCCCGTTGCCGGTATAGGTCACATCGTATCCTTCCTTCTCCAGAAAACGCTTCAGAAGAAGGGAATATTTCAGGTCATCGTCCGCAAAAAGTATTTTCAAAGGTGCTGCCATACTCATCTTATATTAGGGATTTCCACTGTTACTTCCGTTCCCTTCCCGACTTCACTGCGGAGCGATACATGCCCGTGATGCGCCTCGACAACCTGGCGCACATAGCTCAGCCCCAGTCCTAATCCCGGAATCTGTTTATCCGGCAGACGGGCAGAACGGTAGAATTTATCAAACACTTTTCTTTGTTCATCCGGAGCAATGCCCACGCCATTATCGGCAACCGTCAACACGACCGACTGTTCATTGCGGATAATAACCACCCGGATATTCACTTCCGGACCGGAGTACTTAATCGCATTCTCGATCAGGTTACTGAGGATATTGGCGATATGTACCGGATCAGCCGTAACAGGCGGAAGTTCCGGAGGGAAAGCCGTGGAGAACGTAACCTGTTTTCCGGAAGGGATATGGATCAGGCGAATGACCTTTTCCACCAACTCCTGTAGATTAAACGCGACAGGATGCAATAGCGTCGCACTACCGTCGGCACTCACCATATTCTTCAGTTTCCCTAAATAAGCAGAAAGATTATCCAACTCGAACATCGCATCCTGCACAGCCTCATCGCTCGCCGCCTCATCCGTCCGCATCTGCTTGTCATTCAGAAAAGCGATGCACATCTTGATAGTCTGCACCGGACGGCGCAACTCATGAATCATTGTGTGGACGAAGCTTTCGCGCAATTCGCCTAACTTCTTCTGTGTAAGGATCGTTTTGATCAGGAAAGCTAAACAGCCCAATAATAAGACAATCAGGAAAAGACTGAATACCAATTGCCAAGCCATCTTCTTCAATAAAGAATTAGCAGTGAAGCCAACCTCGATCATCACTCCTTTTCTTTCTAACGGCGCATAGCGGTATTTGACACCTAAGCAAGGCGGGAATAGATGCCCCGGCAAGATTTCCCAAGAAGCGAACCGGCTTAACGTATCTCCCTCCGGCAAAAATGATACCCGGAAATCATACTGCGGCAAACGTTCCCTAAGTAGACTGTCGAGCCGTTCCGTCCGAAAAGGTATATGGTGATTGACCACACTACGCTCCACGCCATGAATAATACTGTCCTCTGGAAGATATGGGTCAAAAGAGATACGAAGCTTTGTTATATTCACCTGGTCTTCGTTTGCTGTATCGGGCATCCCCTTCCTGTCGAAGTTCAAGCTAAGCTGTGTCAGGACATTCCGTGAAACAGTATCTTGCTTTGATTTGGTTTGCGAGTTCCGGCCGAGAATAAACGAAGTATCATCCCCTAACGCCACCTTCTTACGCCCGGCAAATTCTTCATCTCCGACACGCAATACATCGGCAGCTACCTCGTCCGCATACCGTTCAGCCTCATAGTAATATTGGTTATACAGCCAATATCCCTGTACGCCGATTGCTACCAATGCCGAAAGCAAGGATAATATATAAATCAGTTTGATCCGCTTTTCCATCTGCCCGTCTTATTTCTTTCCGGCAAAGATAGAAAGGCTGCCCGATAAGTCCCGTATGGAGACGGCTCTTTTTCGGGCAGCGTAATATTTTAGTAATAAATCAGGAAAAGAAATTTTGTTGCACATAATAGAAAAATCTCCCTACGACATAACCTAAACGATAGATCATTGCCAAAGAGACTAAGCATAACAGTATATTTATGCCATTTCGGTATCTCTTGTCCTCGTAATAACGCACAATCAGTTGGTGTAATTTTGATTCCATAATATATATATGTATTAATAAGTTTCTTTGATAATAGTAGCATTAAACGACCGTTTTCCATCAACAATCTTATCCTCGTCTTTAAAAGACCGAAGTTTTAGGAAATACCAAAAGTCATTGCTGCTACAAATAAGGCAATAACCGCCGAAATAGTAGACTAAGGGGTTTCCCATACAAAATCCGTGTAACATAGGCAGTAACCCCATCACAAGGAAAGGCAATAATAACGCCACGCGATAATACTTCAATGCCATTGGCTTAACCAGTAGAAATCGCCACGCCCCCTGATCCATCTTCCATTGTAAAGCATGACGGTCTCGGCCGGAAAAATAATACAGCACGGCATACTGAATCAAAATATATCCTGCAAAACCAAACAATATACAGACAATCCCTATATACTTGATTGCATACCCCAACTGATGGCCAGAATCAAAAGCAGAACCTTTCCCCCAGATATAATTAAATAACCAGCCACCTATTATGACGACCATTAGTATTAATACCACGCCTCTTCCATTTATCCAGCCAGCTTTCATTTTCACCTCCATCCCCTCCGGATGTATATATTCTTCTAATCTTTTATCTTTTGTGTCCATATCGTTGTTACATTTTATCCGAATTAATACGTACTTTTAACAATCATACAGGAATAAGGCTTCTTTCCATCTACTATTTTATCTTCTGCCCTAAAAGAGCGGAGTTTCCAGCAATAGTAACAATCTCCAAAAACAATACCAGTAGAAAGAATTCCAAAAACATAAATAAACAGGTTTCCTGAGCAGAACCCATGTACCATAGGGAAAATACCCAATATAAAGAACGGAGCCAGCAACACCAGACGATAGTATCTCAAAGCGAGAGGTTTCACTAATAAGAGACCGAAACATTTCCAATCTTTATTCCAACATATAGCCCGACGGTCTTTTCCGGAAAACCAATAAAGCAATGCATATTGCATTAAGTGATAAACCAGCATAAAAAGAAAAAGAATCGATATGCCTTTCAAACTGAAAACAAACATCCTCAACATTTTTCCTACTTCACGCCCTGCCTGATACTCGGGAACTCCTCCCCATACAGAGTTAAATAATAGCCCTCCCGCCATAGCTAAGAAAAGAAATAAATAGCTACATATCGTAATTATTCGGCTAACATTCACTTCCACTACCACTCCTTCCGGGTGAATATACTCTCCCATTCTTTTATCTTGTGTTTCCATATCGTTGTTACATTTTATCTGAATTAATATATGTCCCTTTAAAAACTATTGCGGAATAAGGTTCTTCTCCATCTACGATCATGTCTTCTCCGCTAAAATGGCGGAGTTTCCACAAATAGACAAAATCACCCATCGCACCTGTATATAGTAGAACCAACCCTACTGCATAGCACGTTGGATTCCCGGTACACAATCCATGTATGGAAGGTAATACACCCAATACTGTAGCCGGCAGTGCTAACATCACACGATAATATTTCAAAGGCATTGGCTTTTTCAAAAAAAGTCCTGTTATTCCCCAATGTATACGAAAACGAAGAGCCCGAATATCTCTTCCTGTAAAAAAATACAGTAGAAGAAACTGAAAAGAGATATAAGTTGCACACATAAGGAAAAGTCCGCCAAGACCTCCAACCGAATATTTCGAATCGCCCCATATATAATCGAATAACATCAAACTCATGATAAGAAGTACAAAACAAAAAACTATCCATAGCCTTCTCTTACCCATAGGAGCCTTAACTTCCACTCCTCCCGAGGTATATATTCTTCTATCCTTTTATCTTTCGTTTCCATATCGTATTTGTTTTTTGATTTCTACACTGCAAAGATACGGGAGAGGAAAGAGATAGAAAGTTATCTCAACGTTATCTTTACGTTAAGATGGAAAACAAAGGGTGCAGGGAATGGTGAAATACCTATATTTGCCGGTGAAATCAAGAAGTTATGACGAAATCATTCTATATTATATTAACAGCCGTCGCTGTCTTTGTCGTCCTTTTCCTGATGGGGCAATGGATAGGCAGGAGCTATTCATTGACAAAAGGGCTGTTGGCACGACAAGTGTACGAGGCCTTCTGCCACACGACGGAACAATACGATGCAGATAAGACAAAAGAATTTCCGGCCCTGTTCAGGGAAGAACTCAATAAAAGAGAACTGGACAAACTTGTGTTCCGCATAGATACCGTCTCCCTCAGCGATCCGGAAACCGTTTTAAGGAAAGACATCCGGTATTTCTCCGACTACGAACAGTTGTTCAACGAACGGCATACATTTGTCTATCCGATCAACGACACGCAAGGCGTACAAGCCCATATCATCAATCCACGCGCAGGCTCCATCGGCCGGCTGCTGTATTACTTTTTCGGTACAGCCATCGCACTGATTATACTGCTGATCGGTATCCAGAAACAAATCAACATCATCAAACGGCAGGATGAAGTAGCCCGGATGCGTGAAGACTTTTCCTATGCCATGATCCACGATATGAAAACACCGCTCAGCTCCATCCTGATGGGAGCCCGCATCCTCCGGAGCGGGAAGCTGGACGACAAGCCGGAGAAGAAAGAGAAGTTCTTCGATATTCTGGAAAAGGAGACGGAGCACCTGTTGGCGCTAACCAACAAGGTTCTGACCATTTCCAAACTGGAACACGGGCAACTCTTGCTGGAAAAGAATTGGATTTCCATCCGTCCGATGATAGAGGAACTGACACAGATGTTTGCCGCCAAGACAAGCAAACCCGTTACCTTCAACCTGAATATTGAAGCAGAAGAGATATTTGCAGACGAAGAATACCTGAAAGAGGCGGTCAGCAACCTGATAGACAACGCCATCAAGTACTCGAAAGAGACAATCGAAATACAAATCAGCTCCTGCACCTACAATAAATTTATACAGATCAAGGTAAAAGACAACGGAATCGGTATCTCCCTCTCCGCACAAAATCATATCTTTGACAAGTTCGAACGCGCTTCCGCCAGCCGTCGCAGTGCGGCAAACAACGTCACCGGGTTCGGCTTGGGACTGAACTACGTGATGAACGTCACCCGCTCGCATGGCGGCTACGTCAGCGTCGAGAGCCAGGAAGGGAAGTACAGCGAATTTACGATCTCATTACCTTTACCCACAGAACACGAAATAACAATATGATAAAGTTACTATTAGTAGAAGACGACGCGAACCTGAGTTATATTATTCAGAGCGCCTTGGAAGATATGATCGGCGATTATGAAGTATCGATCGCCCACAACGGAAAAGAAGGGCTGGAAGCTTACCATCGGGACAAGCCGGATGTGATTGTTGCCGACATCGAAATGCCGGTCATGGACGGCTACGAGATGGTACGCCGCATCCGGGAAACGGACCAGGAGATTCCGATCCTGTTTTCCTCCGCCCGTGTCTCACCCAAAGATGTGGTAAAAGGTTACGAATTAGGAGTCAACAATTACGTAAAGAAGCCTTTTCTCCCCGAAGAGCTGGATGCCCACGTCCACGCCCTGCTCCGCATGAAGCAAGGGACGGCGGAGAAAAGCGCCGCACAGCAAACCTTTACAGTCGGCAACTACACCTTGAATCCTATCTAGGCTACACTGCTCCACACCTCCGGCAGCACCCAACTGCTCACCCCACGCGAAACCGGCATCCTGGAACTCCTGTTCCGCAAACCGGGCGAAGTGGTCCGCCGCGAAGTCATCTTAGACAAGTTCTGGAATACGGAAGACGATTATTTCGCCTCCCGCAGCCTCGATGTATTCGTAACCAAACTACGCAAGCTGTTGTCAAAAGACGAAACAATCTGCATCAAGACGGTAAAAGGAATCGGGCTGATGATTATAACCGAAAACAAACAGGGGCAGGTTTGAAACCTGCCCCATATATGAGAAACAATATAATCCTTTTGTTATTCTACATTATATCCTAAAACAACCACCTTCGGCGCATTGCCGCGGGTGTCTTCATCCTTCCAGTGGATGCGGACTTCTTTCTTTTCGCCCGGGAGCAAAGAGAAGTAGTTGTCCGAATAGAACATCGGGAGGAACTGCTGTCCGTCCTGCTCACCTACCACGTTGAGGCGGATCATCAGGGCCGGGGTGGAAGTCGTATTCTCGATAACGGCTGTCGCGTTCCAGGTTCCGTCAGGGGCTTTATCCGTCGTGATGTCGGATTGCAAAGCGACCTTCGGCAACTTGGCCAGATCCTGATAGTTGTTCTCTTCAAGGCTGCGGTGGTAGAAGTTATCGGAAATAACTTTGCCGTTCTCGGTCAGCGTCATCTTGATGAAATGGACCTTCGAGATGTCGGCCGGGAATTCCAGCTTGATACATTTATCGGTTGTGTCTTCGTTACTGTCGAGTGTCGTTTCTTTTTCCCAGACTACGGATGCATCCATATTCAGGATCTGCACTTTTGCCGTCAGGCCTTTATGTACACCGGCATTGTAGTTGACAACTTCCACCTCGTCGGTTACCGGATTCCACTGGATATGCAACGGTTCGGAAGCCTTCTTGATAGCAAAGTAGGCGGCTGTCGGTTCGAAATAGTAGTCGTAGGTCTGCCATACCATAGAAGGCCAGCAAGGATGACTCATCCACATCAGCAAGCCTTTGCGGTTCATGCTGCGCGATTCGAACAGACTGCGGTGGCCGTCGTAGTTCACCCACTGTGCCAGTTCGGCAAACTCTTTGGCGCTTTGGGGATTGCCATAACCTTTTGCGATAATCTCGTTGAAAGAGGTAGCGCCCTGCGCCCCTTCGCGTGTATAATCGTGCATACCCCACTGGTCGCCCTGCGGCCAGATTCCTTCCGGTGAGAAGGTGCGGAGCATACTTTCGTAGGTCATCACGTTCGGCATACCGCGTTCGCTGTGGAACTTATCGTTACCGGTCTTCAACGTAAAGTATTCTTTTGCCGGGAGCATGCGGTACGGGCCGTGGCCACTCACTACATCGTCTGCCGAGCTCGGAATATAATGGATGTCGGGATGTTCAGCCTTGATGATACGGCGGAGCGCCTTTTCGATCTGCTCCGGCGGGAAACCTTCGTTACGTCCGCAATACAGTCCGATAGAGGCATGGCTGCGGATGCGTTTCACGTAGTCTTCCGCGTTGGCGATAAACAATTCCGGGTAATAAGGATCAGGTCCGTCGGCCGGGTTTGCCAGCCAGAAATCCTGCCAGATCATGATACCATGGCGGTCGCAGGCTTCATACAGCTCCTTGTCGCCGATCATGCCGACCCAGTTACGCATCATCGTGAAATTCATATCCGCATGATAAGCCACGGCGATGTCATATTCACGGCCACGGTAGTTCAGGTTCGATTCACCGAATCCCCAGTTACCGCCACGACCGATAAAGCGGCGTCCGTTGACAAAGAGGGTCAGAATATGATTGTCTTCGTTAAACGTCATCTGGCGGATACCGACTTTGAAGTCTTTAGCATCCGAAACCTTATCGTCGATCTTGAACGTGAAGTTCGCATCATAGAGGTTCGGCGCTCCGTAACCGTTCGGCCACCACAGGCGCGGGTTCTCGACCTTCAACTGCGGGAAGTCCTTGGCGTCGAAAACCACCGTCTTTTCTTCTCCGACCGCCAGTTCTACCGGCTGCTGGAACGTGATCTCTCCGACCTTGCCTTCCAACGTACCTTTAACGGCATTGGCATCGTGGTTCTTCACGATCACTTCAGCCGTCAATGTAGCCGATGTCGTGTCGGGCAACGGCAAGACAGACTGTACGAGCGGATCGGCAACCGTCACCTTACCCGTAGTCGTCAGGCTGACATCGTTCCAGATACCGATGTTACGGCCGCGAACCGTCGGGATCCAGTCCCAACCGATTGTCGCATGGAACGTCGGGTTATCAGCACCTAAGATACCGCCGTTGAAGTCCGTGCTCTGTTTATTCTTTTCCTTGATTGCTCCGATATGCGTATTCTTGATGATCTCGACGGCCACCACGTTCTTTCCCGGAACGACGGCATCCGTCACGTCGAACTTGCCGCGCATGAAGGCGCCTTCGATGCGTCCGACCTTCTTACCGTTCACATATACATTCGCTTTCCAGTTGATACCATCGAAGTTCAGGAACAGGCGGTCTTGCTTGAATCCTTCGGGCACCTCAAACTCATCCCTGTACCAGAAGTCGGACCAGAAGAATGATTCGGAAACATGCAACTGGTTATCCGCATAGTTCGGATCGCCGATCGCCCCGATATTCTTGTAACTGCTCAGGACAGTTCCCGGAACAGTCGCCACAATCCAGTTCGCAGGCTGGAAGGCGGGAGTCGATATCTCTTCGCCGGAAGCGCTCACTTCCGAAGCGCGCTGAAGCTTCCAGTTACCACCGGAGAGGTTGATCTCGCCTTTCGACGCGGCAGGAGTCGCAACAGGCTGTGCCACCAGTCCACCTTTACCCATCACTTCCACCTCACTCAGGATATAACGGCTGCCATTAGCCGGCTGCTGCATAAGGACACGCACGTAGCGGGCTTTCTGTCTGCCGCCGAGGTCGATTTCGTCTCTCAGGCCGTCGCCGCCCGGCAGTTCGGAAGCGTCTGTCCACTGCGTGGCATCGTCAGACAGCTGGACTTTACCCTTAACGGCTTTATTGATCCAGTGTAGGATGACCTTGTCTACTTCGGACGTGCTGCCCAAATCCACATACAGCCATTCTTCTCCCGTAGTGGCGCTCATCCAGGCGCTGTTGAAGAACTGGGACGGTTTCATTTCCACCAATTCCCCTTTATCGTAGAAGTTAGCCTCCGTAAACACCCAGTCGTGCGCGCCTGCCATCTTCAGGCGGACGCGATAGTTCGAGTAGTTAGCCTCCTTATTAAATGTAATCGTTTCATTTAGTTTGCGGACCGGCATTGTTGTTTCTCCGGTCTGCTTGTTCGGGTCGGTCACCGTCACCCGTCCGGACACCGCCTTACCAGGCAAGTCGTTTCCGCTCAGTTTACCGGTTTCCGTCCAGTTCTCTCCGTCGTTGGAGCCTTCGCAGACGATTTCATAACCGCCTTTCGATACGGCATCGTCATAAACGACTGTTCCTACCAGCGACAGCTTGTCGACCGCCTTGCTATAGTTGGCCAGCGTAAACCGGAAATAGGTATCCGCGCCGGGAAAGGTGTTGCGGGAATACGGACCTTCGTCGATCATCCACTCGCGTTCACGCCGCGGCACGTCGCCATCCGGAGTCGATAGGTTCAGATACTGCGGTTGCTTGTCCGTCACGATCCCGTCTGTCGCCAACTGTGCTACAAGGTTGTAGTCATGGCTGGAAGAGGAATAAGCCGCCCGTTGGAGGGCAATGTTCCTGTAAGTCGAACAATCCGGAGCTAAGGAAGGAGAGAAGTCTTCCTTCGGATCGCCGGGATACTGGCCGATACCACGCGTGTAATAGTCCGACCGCTCGAACGATTCGGCCGTCGTGCCTGTTCCACCACATCCCCAGAGGATTAACGACGCCACCGCCGCCCCGCAAAGGGTGAGAACACGGACACTCTTTTTCTGTTCATTAAAAGTCTTCATATATGAATGTTTGTTTAATTTCATGCTACCCAAACGCCTAACCCCCTCCTGCGAAGAAGTTTGCACAAACTTACGGAAAAACGGTGGAATAGACGAATAAAAATTGTTTTCCATTCATAATTCGTAATCCTCTCCTCTAATTCCAAGTTCTCCTCTGCTCATTGCATTAGCAATATCTATCTTCAATTCTTCATCATAATCTTGTCCATCCATGAAACAATTCACAATGCGCAACAATAATTCTTGGTCTATATTGGAAGCGGCAACATGATAAACAATAGATTCTAATTGACGCATGAAAACACACGCCTGCCAATAATAGGCATTTTTATGTAAGAAATAAGCCCCCAGGGTAAGGGCAATACGCTTGTTCCCATCGTTGAAATAATGACCGGAACAAAACTTAAAAACAATGTATGACAACTTATCTACAAACAATGGATAATACACATCATTTTGCACGAAATCAAGGGTGGCAAGGATACCGCCTTCATCGCGCACGCCTTCAAATCCACCATCACTGGCATCTATCATACGATGATAAATATCCAACGTTTCGTCATAGTTGATATATTTTATTTTATCATTCATTCTCTGCTTGCTTTAAGCGTTTAAGCACATCCTTATTTTCCTCCAAGATGTGATCAAAATCAATAGATTGGTCGCCTATAAAACGCTCGAACTCTTCGGGCGTTACAGCTTTCAGATAATTGGCAATATTTCCATGATAAGCATCACGGAAGCTGTAATCCCTTGAAGCCATCTTTGTTCGGGCATCATTTAAATACGGTTTCTGCATAGGATGCTCAGCAAGCTCATCGACAATATCCTCGACTTCTTTCATTGTCAACTTAACACTATGTTTTGCTTTATAACGTTCTTGAATTACTGCGCCTACTCCATTTTCAAAAGAAGATATTACAAGCAGTACTTCCGCATAAAGCGTATGCCGCACATTATCTTTGGTATCTAAGTTGAGTACTTCACGGTATTCTTTAGCGTTCTCCTTGAATACCGCTTTGTAGATGAAGTCCGTAACTTGTGCATACTTATAGGTTTGATGCCCGTTTACGCATTGATTGACTGCAGAAGTAAGGTTTCTACGATAGTTTTCTTCAGTGATCGCAGCGGGTATGTAATACACGTCCCTACGATTGATGAATTTTGTTCCTCCACCTGTTTTCTTATTGATGGTAGCTATTACCAAATCCAAAATCATACTACGTACAGCCTTTGCTTTTTCGCTTTCTGTCAGCAGCATGCCGATGTTTAAAAATGCTCGGAAATTGAATAAACCGAGTTGAGTGGTTTTGCTCGCCTCATTTATAAGGTGAGCAAACTGCAACTTAAACTCTTTCAACGATTTACCCTTACATAAAACATATCCATTATGTTTTAATTCGTCACTATTCAGCGAAAGGTAACGGTCTATGGTAGACATATCTACTTCATAGAAATCGGCAACCATTTTTTTTGTAAATCGATACTCTCCATCAAATAACATTCCCGTTATATCAAGATGTTTTTGTATCTCATCAACTGCAAAACGATTGTTCAGCACATTCTGACGCTCGATGTCGGAGACTGTCAAATCTTTCATAATTTATCCATTATAATTGATACTCGATGTGTACCAAATCTCAACAAACAACTCTATCGGAGGAAAAATTACATCCTCGTCTTTGGGTAACTTACACCGAAAATTACAAAGATAATAAAGAGGGCTGACATCCAGAAAGTTTTCGGTCGAAATATACTTTTCCTCTTTAATTTTGATGTTTTTTGCACAGAACCATGTTATCTCGAATACAACACTGTTTATCAACCTTTTTATATGCTACTCATCTGAAAGCAGGCCTATAATAATCCCGCCGTAATATTTCAGTAATAACTTTACTCGTCCCGGCCCCCTGCTACCCGCTACTTTTGCAGCAGACAAACACTCTAAAACGATAAAGTTATGAAACGATTCGTATTATCTACAGTTCTTTTGTTGAGCTGCTTCGGCGCACAGGCTCAATTTAATATCAATGTGTACAATATCAATGACGTGCTCAAATCAAAGCCGGTGGACAAAGTGCTCTTTACTGCGCAGTATAACACCACCTTTGTCGGCGATACGCTCCATCCGGACAAACCGGTCGACGAGACGATGATGCTGAAGGTCGGTCCCAAAAGTTCCGTCTTCTACAGCTACGCCCGCTTCCGCATGGACTCGCTTATCGAGGCGGACAAAGCATCCGGCGCATCACAAGAAATCATCCAGGAACACCTGAAGCAAGGCAGTGCGAATGTGAACTACCAGATCTTCAAGAACTATCCCGAAGGGAAGCTGACCATGCTCGAACCGATCGCCGCCAGCAACTTCCGCTGCGAGGAAAAGACCGAACTACCCGCCTGGGAATTACTGCCCGACACGGCGACCATCCTCACGTACACCTGCTACAAAGCGACCTGCCGTTTCCGCGGACGGGATTACGAGGCCTGGTACACGCCGGAGATTCCCCGGAGCGAAGGTCCTTGGAAGCTGCAAGGCCTTCCCGGACTGATCCTGAAAGCCTCCGACAGCCAACAGCACTACACCTTCGTCTGCACCGGCATCGAGAAGGTGCGCGAAGAAGAAACGATCCAGTTCACCGGCACCGAATACGAGCCCATCTCCCGCAAAGACCTCCGCAAGGTGCACGAACGCTTCGCCGCCGACCCGATCGGCTACCTGAAAGATACGGCGCCCCATGTCCAGATCACAGTCACAGACGAGAACGGGCAACCCTATCACCCGAAGAATACGCCCTACAACCCCATAGAAAGAGAGTAACACAAGGGACTTAGTTTCCCTCAGCTCCCTTCTATTTTTCCTCTGTTCCCATCCCATTCCCATCCGGCTCCCACAAAAACCTTGTCCGACCCGGGTCGGACAGCTGTTCGACGAGGGTGGGACAGCTGTTCGACGGAGGTCAAACAACCGTTCGACCCGGGTCGGACAAGGATTAGATGGGACTCCATTCAAACAAAGATAAGGGTCTATGCTAATTTACTCCTAAGTCATTCAAATTATAAGCAAGTATAAAACGATGAAAAGCTTCCTATACATATTCATTCTCCTCTTTATCGCCTGCAACCTGTCTGCCCAGCAATCCATAAAAGGGATCGTGACCGATGCCGAAAGCGGGCAACCCGTAGACGCTGCGACCGTGCAGATACGGAAAGCCGGACAGCCGGTTCCGCTGACTTACACTCTGACGGACGCAAACGGACAGTTCAACCTGCCGCTCCGACAGGCCGGCGACTCGCTCCTGATCCATGTCTCGCTATTGGGATACAAGCCCGTCCAGCAGAGAGTCACTGCCGGTTCGACAGTCCACATACGCCTCGAAACGGAGATATTCACCTTGAAAGAGGTCGAGATACGTCCGGGACGCGTCTACGGGCGGCAGGACACGATCAATTACGACGTCGCTCAGTTCATCAGCCCGCGTGACGAGGCAATCAAGGATGTGTTGAAGAAGCTGCCCGGCGTGGATGTGGACGACGAGGGAACGATTTCCTACAACGGGAAAAGCATCAGCAAGTTTTACGTCGAAGGCATGGACCTGACGGGCGGACGGTATAACCAACTGACCAACAACCTGCAGGCCGACGCCGTTAAGAGCGTGCAGGTGATGGAGAACCACCAGCCCATCCGCGCCCTGCAAAAGAAGCTGACGACCGAAGACATCGCCATCAACCTCAAGCTGAAAGACAACTTCCGCGACCGCTGGATGACGACGGTCGAAGGCGGCATGGGCGCCTCTCCCCTCTTGTGGCAAGGCATGGGCAATGCGCTACAGCTTAGCCGGAAAAGCCAGTCGGCCTATATCTATAAAGGGAACAACCGGGGAAAAGATGTGACGGACGAGCAGAATGTCCTTACACAAAACAGCCTGGAAAGGCAATCGGGACCGGCTCTGCCCGCCTTCCTCTCCCAGCCATCTTTCTCCGCCCCGCTGAAGAAGGAGCGGTTGCTCTTCAACGACGTGCATTCCCTCTCCGGCAACCGGGTGTACAAGCTGAACGAGACGATGCAACTGCGCCTTAACGCCAACTATCTGCACGACTTCAAGCGGCAGGAGAGAGGCAGCATCACGAACTTTTACCAGACGGGCGACACCGCCACCCTGACGGAGCAAAGCGATACGCACGTCCGCACCGACCGCGCGGAAGTGGCCGTGAACCTGGAAAACAATGCCGAAAGCCATTACTTGACAAACAACTTCAACCTGTCCGGCAACTGGGAGAACGGCACCTCTTACATCACCGGCAGTTCGGCCGCCAACCAGCGCATCCGGACACCGGACATGGGTGCACAGAACTATCTGCAAAACATCTGGGCGCGGGATAAATACACACTGGAAGTCCGTTCCCTGCTGCGCTACCACAACCAGCCGGCACGGATCACCATCGACGGGGACAGGCAATCGTTGGACTTGCAGCAGCTCTACATGGACCACTCCCTGTCCTTCCTCCGCAAGAAAGGAAACCTGACGCGGCAATATACGGCCGGCGTGACGGGCGATCTCAACTCGCTCCGCAACGGGACAAGCCTCTATTTCACCCCGAACTACCAGTTGAACCGGCACAAATGGAATCTCTCCTTTAATCTTCCGCTCGTATGGACCGCCTTTCCGGAGGCGGACTTTTCGCGATTGGCCGTCAATCCGTTCTTCTACATTAATTATAAGTTGAATTATGCCTGGCGTTTCTCCTTCCATGCCAACTACAGGGAAAAGTACGGCGACATCACCGATTTCTACCCGGACGCCTACCGCACGGACTACCGCAACGTGCGGATAAACAACGCCATCATGCCGGTCAACCGCACACAGAGCTATTCGCTGTACGGGGAATATAAGAACACGATACGCGAGTTCTTCGCCACCCTCTCGCTCGGGCACAACCGGGGCTGGTCCGACCGCATCTTCGAACAACAGGTCCGCGACGCACAGATCGCCCTCGTCTCCCACCGCCTCTCGAACCACTCTTCCGGCTGGACGCTGAAAGGGACGTTTTCCAAAGGCTTCTACGACTACGGCCTGAAGACCTCGCTCAACTACCTTTTAGGTCGCAACCAGGCGGAACAGTTGAGTGCCGGCGAACGCTTGCCTTACCGATACGACTTCATGCAATACGAACCGAAGGTTATCTGGACACCTGTCCGCAGTTTCGCCGCCAGCTACCAGGCCACCATCAACTTAGGAAGATCGAAGATCGGCAGTGATACGGACCTCACCCCACTGCTGAATGTCGTACAGAAGCTGCAACTCTCCTACGAGCTTTTCCCGGTGGAGATCAATCTCGCCGTGGACCACTACCACAACGACGTCAGCCGCGACAAAGCCGTCAACGCCTTCTTCGCCGACCTCTCCTTCCGCTGGAAAACAGGTAGCTGGCAGTTCACCGCCGAAGCCACCAACCTGTTCAACAAGCGGCAATACAGCTACACGCAGTACTCCGCCACCGAAAGCTACACCTCCTGGATCAACATCCGCCCGCGCGAGTTTATGGTTTCGGCACGGTATAGGTTCTGAATATTTTATTACCTTTGTAACTATAACAGAGGCAAGTGCAACAAATGAAACAAACAGCAAACAACCACCCCGGCAAGATCAAGACAGAGGAGTTCAACCTTATGGATATCGCGGCTTACTTCCTTTATAAGAAGCAGGAGGAAGGGAGTCATGCTTTGTCCGAACAGACCTGCTCGGACCTGGGGACTGAGGAGCTGTTTACGTTTGTGGACAGGACACAATCGGGGGTCGGTCAACAATACCTGTACCATACATTATGCACCGTTCCCCGAACGACAGGGGAGATCGAACAGAACGAAGACATCATCGGCCACCTGCAAACCGACGACGGTCTGCGGGAGAGGCTGACGAAAGTATTGTCCGGCTTGCGGGACACGGAGGCTTATATGATCGTGCGGTTGCTGACAGATGAGCTTCCCACCGTTTCCGGAAAGGCGAAAATTGCCTTTACAGTCCTGAAATTCCTGCCAACGCTGTTCCTGCTTCTCTATCTGTTAACACAAGTTTCTGCGTACGGAATACTGTTCCTAACCGCTATCATTGCAAATGTTGTCATTCATTACACATTTAAAATGAAAAGCATCGATTATATCTATTCCGTTCCCCAGTTGATCAAGCTTATGAGTATCGCCGGCAAGCTGTGCAAATATCCGGAACTAAGCAAACTGACAAAAGATATCCCCAAGCTTTGGCCACACTCAAACCCATCCGGCGGACTGCCTTATTCCTCCGCATGGAGAACAAGATGCAAAGTGATATAGCAGCGTTTGTCTGGTTTTTCACCGAACTGATCCATATATTCTTCCTGACGGAACCGCTCTCTTTCCTGCAATCCGTCTCCATCCTGAAGAACAAGAACCGGGAAATCGAGACGGTATACCGGTTTGTCGGTCTGGTGGACAGCTTGCTGTCTGTTTATTTCCTGCGGGAAGAGCTACCTTATTATTGCCTGCCGGGAAAAACCGAAGGGAAGCAAAGGTTAGCCAGTGAAGAGATGTATCACCCGTTGATCGAGGACTGCGTTGCAAACTCCATTACGATAGAAGGGAAATCAGTGCTGCTGAACGGTTCGAATATGTCTGGCAAAACCACTTTCATCCGCATAGCCGGGATCAATGTCCTAACGGCCCAGACATTACACACCGCCTTTGCCCGGTCATTCCGCCTCTCCGCCCCCATAAACATTTATTCCGCCCTGATGCTTGCCGACAATCTTTCGGAAGGGAAAAGCTTTTATATGAAAGAAGTCGACACAATCAAGGACATGATCGACCGGAGCCAGGACGGAAACACCCACCTGTTCCTCTTCGACGAGATATTCAAAGGGACAAACACGACAGAGCGGATCGCCGCAGCCAAATCTGTCTTATCCTACCTGAACACGCCGGACAACATCATCGTCGCCTCCACGCACGACACGGAGTTAGCCACACTGCTCGACTCCGAATACGACCTCTATCATTTCAGCGAAGTGATACACGGCAACTCCTTCTCATTCGATTATAAACTGAAAAGCGGCCCCCTCTACCGCCGCAACGCCATCCGCCTGTTGGAGATAAACGGCTTCCCACCCGCAATCATCCAGGATGCGTACCGGACGATAAACCGTCTGGGTTTTCCACCAGCATCAACCCCACCCCTCTGACTGTCTGGATCTCTACAGAAGGATCGTCCGCAAACAATTTGCGAAGCTTGGTAACAAATACATCCAGGCTGCGGGATGCAAAATAATCGTCAAAAGCAGCACATTAAATATAATTACATCCTTGTATAGATAGATATTTATGCTTTTCTTTGTAAAAAAGTCTGTTTATGCGATCCAAAGAAGAATATATAGAGTTGTTGCGAGATTATTTCCAGAATCAGGCAAAAGCTTACGGGGTAGTCCGAATGGCACTTTTCGGTTCTGTAGTCCGTAGTGAACAGACTAATGATAGTGATATAGATGTTGCCTATGAAGGGAAACCCGATATTCTCCTACGTTCTCGAATGAAACAGGAGTTGGAGGTTCTATTTGGCTGCAAAGTCGATATCATTCGCTTGCGTAAACAACTTACGGGGACTGCTTTTTTACAAAATATATCAAAAGACTTGCTTTATGTTTGATATTGCTCGCATTCAGACCTTGTTGGATCGAGTCGAGAGTGCGATCCTCTTAATTCAAAGTAAAGTTCAACAGATTTCAACTCCAGATGATTTTTTATTAGATCAAGAAGGAACTTTTCTTTTAAGTGGAATTTGTATGCAGCTAATCTTTATTGGAGAAAGTATTAAAACGATAGATAATAAAACATTACATGGTTATTTAACAAACTATCCTGATATTCCGTGGAATCAGATAATGGGGCTGCGTGATATCATAGCTCATGAATATCACCGGATTGATGAAGAAGAAATATTCAATATAATAAATACAGATTTGATATCCCTCTTGTCTACAGTCCGACAAATGAAAAAAGAATTGCCGAATTACCTATAATGCATGTTTATTCTTTAACCTGAGCATCGAAAAAAGTAATACAATCTGAGCAAGTAAACGGCAATCCGGAATTTGCATATCTCAATCCTTTTTCCTATATTTGACAAAAAGGAGGTAATGATATGGCAAATCCCAGGTTACCCGATATATCCGAGCAGGAACAGATTCTTCTGTATGAGAAGTTGAATACTTACAATCAGGGAAAAGCTTCTTACAAAGAGGCGGGATGCTATCTTGTTGTTCTTCCGACCGAAGGACATCCTAACTACAGCCTTTGGTTTTACACGCCGCTGCTCGACAGGCGTTCCTTCCTGTACATCGAAGACCTGAAACCCGGCATCGTCGCTTCGCTCCGGCTCGTGACGTCGGAACTGTGGTATTCCAACCGGTGCATCCTGATCACCAACTATAATGAAAAGAGGATGTCCACGCATGGCGACGACTTGGTTCCGTTCGGCAAATACCGCGGACATTTCCTGTATGAAGTCTCGAAGATCGATCCGGGTTATATCAACTGGATCGCTTGCAAGTTCACGGCGCGCATCCCGAAACAGGAACGGTTCGTCAAGATGGCACAAGCCTATAATATGGTACAGCTCGACAAGATGCTGAAAAAGAAACAGCAGACGCGCCCGCCAAGCCAGTATTTAGGAAAGCCGGGCGACAAGCTGACCGGCCTGACTCTGAAAGTGACCAAAGTCAGGTTAGAAGACGATCCGTACAAGACCGGTCTCGACGGCACGATCCCGCTCTTTTACGTCCGCCAGCGCCTGACGACAATCGACAGGGACGGGAATCTGGTCTGTCTCACGCTCCCGTCCAGGCATCCGAGCCGCGTATCCGGACAGTTGCCTTCGCTGGAACATGCCTACGAACCGGGAGAATTTCTCCGTATCGCCTCGGCCCGGATAGCGGCGACTTACGAGAGTTATGGCGTCAGGTACACGCGTCTGAATTATGTCAAGTTCAACAAATAATGTCTATCTTTGTCCCCGACAAAAGGACAAAAAGATGAAAATAGTTGCCGACAACACCGTTCCCTATCTGAAAGGGGTCGCAGAGCCTATCGCTGATGTAACATACCTCACATCCAACGAATTTACACCGGACCGGATTCACGATGCAGACGCACTGATCGTACGCAGCATCGACAAATGCACCCGCGAACTGCTCGAAGGAAGCCGTGTCAGGCTGATCACCAGCGCCACGATAGGCTTCGACCATATCGACACCCGCTATTGCGACGAAGTAGGCATCACCTGGAAGAACTCGCCGGGATGCAACGCCGTCTCGGTCGCCCAGTACGTGCTTGCCGGATTGATTACGACAGCACTTCGCAAAGGGGAAACACTTCAGGGAAAGACAATCGGGATCGTCGGTGTCGGCCATGTCGGGAAAGAGGTGGAGAAACTGTGCACAGCCTACGGAATGAAAGTGCTCCGCAACGACCCGCCACGCGCAGAGGCGGAAGGGGAAAGCGGCTTCGTACCGTTAGATACCATTGCCGCACAGGCTGATATCATCACGTTCCATACGCCTCTGACCAAGGAAGGCCGCTTTGCCACCCGTCACCTGGCGGACGCTGCATTCTTCGGGAAGCTCCGGCGCAAACCCTGGTTCATCAATGCCTCACGCGGGGCCGTCCACGACACGCAAGCCCTCTTGCAGGCCCGGAAGGAAGGAAAGGTTGGCGAACTGATCATCGACTGTTGGGAAAACGAGCCCCGCATCGACCGCGAACTGCTGGCGGCGGCAGCGATAGCCACTCCGCACATAGCCGGTTTCTCCGCCGACGGGAAAGCGAACGGGACGCGTATGTGCCTCGAAAACATCGAAGCCTTCTTCGGCGTGAAAGTGGAAAAGATAGGTGAAGTCGTGCCGCCCGCGCCCGCAAACCCCATAATCGACCTAAATGCATTCACCGGAAACCGGATCGAGCAGGCAATCCTTGCCACCTTCGACCCGCTCGCCGTGGACAAGGCTTTGCGCAAAGAGCCGGACAAGTTCGAATGGTTCCGGGCGAATTACCGCCATCCACGGGAATACCGGGCATACACAATCGCACACGCGACGCCGGGCGAAGCCGCACTGCTTCGGAATTTAGGATTCAGGATTCAATAATAACGCGTAATAAGACGTAATATAATGGCGCAAGACAAACTCGTTTCACCCAGCTTCTGCTACATTCTGGCAGCCAACTTTCTGCTGTTCTTTGCATTCTATCTGATATTGCCGATCCTGCCGTTTTACCTGCAAGATCAGTTCAACGCGGACAGGTCGATGATCGGGTTTATCCTCTCGTGCTACACCATTGCCGCGCTGTGCATCCGCCCGTTCTCCGGCTATCTGTTAGACACGTTTGCCCGGCGGCCGCTGTATCTGATCGCCTACGCCGTCTTCATGGTTATTTTTGCCGGTTATATGATTGCCAGCCTGTTGAGCCTGTTTATCGTATTCCGCATCCTGCACGGCTTCGCCTTCGGGATGGTGACGGTGTCGGGCAATACGATCGTGATCGACATCCTGCCCTCCTCGCGCCGCGGCGAAGGGATCGGTTATTACGGGTTAGCAAACAACATCGCCATGAGTTTCGGGCCGATGACCGGACTTTTCATGCACACCAGTTTCTCGTACGAAACGATTTTTGCCTGCTCGCTCGTCTCCTGTTTTCTTGGATTCATCATGGCCTATCTGGTTAAAACGCCTCTGAAGCAAACGATCAAGAAGGAGCCGATCTCCTTAGACCGCTTCTTCTTAGTGAAAGGGACCTGGGCGGGAATCTCCCTGCTATTGCTCTCCATTCCATACGGCATGACAACCACATACGTCGCCATGTATGCCGATGAAATCGGGATTTCCGTCAATTCGGGACTCTATTTTACCTTTATGGCGATCGGTCTGGCTGTCTCCCGGCTATTCTCCGGACGGCAGGTGGACAAAGGAAGGATCACGTTAGTTATTTCATTAGGGATGTATCTGGCAGCAGCGAGCTTCTTCGGGCTGGCGGCGTTGGAAAGGCTGATGCGGTGGAATCCGGGCTTTACCTCTTATCTGTATATCGGGATTGCGCTCTCACAAGGGGTTGCTTTCGGGACTATGTTCCCGGCTTTCAACACGCTGTTTGTGAACCTGGCGCCCAACAGCCAGCGCGGGACGGCGACCTCGACTTACCTGACCAGCTGGGATGTCGGCATCGGGATCGGACTGATGGCGGGCGGAAGCATTGCGCAAGCCTTCGGAGGGTTCAACCACGCTTACCTGTTCGGGGCATGTCTGACAATCCTGTCCACGCTATTCTTCCTGTTCAAGGCGGGTCCGCATTTCAACCGGAATAAACTAAGATAAGTTCTATTGTAATCTTTTTCCCATCCGGCAATAGACGCCGGCAGGAATCAGGCGCATCATGTAGGCCGCCCATTTCCAACGCCCGGAAATATAGGCGATTTTCTTCTTTTTACAGATTGCTTTATAGATATCGGCGGCAGCCTCATCGGGAGTCGACAGCCAGAAATGAATCGGATAGGTTTGTCCGAGCGCCGTATCGACAAAACCCGGACGGATATCGGTGACGGTGATCGGCAACCCGTTCACCTTCTGCCGCAGCCCTTCCGCATAATTGGAGATAAAGGCTTTCGAAGCATTATAAGCCGGAGCGATCTTACTTCCCCGGATACTGGCGACGGAAGACATCAGGACCAGATGCCCTGCTTTCCTGTTAATAAAATAGTGGGTTCCATACACGGCAAGATTAGCCATTCCCAGGACATTCGTTTCGATTGTCCTCCGCTCGATGGCGAAATCCAGTTCCCGGTCCAGATCGCCGATGCCTGAATTTATCATCAGCAAATCCAGGTCACCTAAGCGGGCTATCAGTTCCTTTAGCTGTTCGACAGACTGCTCCAACTGCATCACATCCATCTGCATGGCGACGAAACTGTCGGGTGCAGCCTGTTCCATCTCTTGCAGCAGTTCGATTCTGCGGCCCGTGATCCCGACCCGGTAGCCGTGGGCAGCTAAGCATTCGGCCACACTGCGACCGATGCCAGATGTCGCCCCGATTACGATTGCATTCTTACTCATGACCAAAACGTTCTATATAGTCGCACATATTCTCAATGCCCCGTTCGCTCCGGATCTGTTCGCCTAAAGCGGCGGCGTTTTTCTTATAGTCCGGGTTGGAGACCAAATCGTATATCTTGCGGTCCAGTTCCTTTTCCGACACTTTGGCAATCTTGACCCGTTCCGGGCCGAGGCCGAGCTGAAGGGTGCGATAAGCCCAGTAATGCTGGTCGACAATCAGCGGAGTGACTAATTGCGGACGGCCTGCACGCGCAACACTATGTGTCGTTCCGCAACCGCCATGATGGATCACGCCGTCGCAATGCGGGAAAATCAGATAGTGAGGCACAGGATGCTGCATCAGGTAAAGATGCTCGTCTGTCTGCATCGAAGCCCCGGTCTTAGCCCAGCCCGAACCGACGATAAGCCGGAAATCATGCCGTTTGCAAACCTTCAGCAACATCTCGCAGAAACGGTTCCGGTCTTTCGCGCTGCAACTGCCCAAGGTGAAAAACAGGACAGGCGTATCTTTCGCTTTCACAAAAGACATCATTTCCTGATAGGCCGCCTCGTCATATTCAAACGTATCGTTGAAGCAGTATCCGCCGACCTTCCAGCGGAACCGTTTGCTCCATTCCGGATCCGACTGGCCGAGGTACTGACTGTATATCATATAATTGTCCGCCGCCAACGCCGCGTTATGCCCGAAGTTCCGGATCGGAGGAAGCCCGTATTTCTCGCGGTTCAGGTTCACCGTGTCGCGCGCGGTAAAGTTCGACATCCGGTTCATCAGGAACCACAGCAGACGCGGCTGGAAAATCGGATGCGGCTTAGGAAAAGGAAAGACGGCGGGCGGAATCTTGTTTCCTGGCAGGAACGGCCCGTATGCCGTACGGATAAGCGGTTTATGGCAGTATTCGGCCACACTGGTCGCCGAAAATTCGGAGTTTGTCGCCACCATTATATCGTGTTCCTGCAACAGAGGGATCAGCTGCTCGAACTGTGCACCGATCGTATCGCGAGTCCACTTCAAGACAGTCTTCACACTCTGCGACTGCTGTTCGACACCGGCCATCATCCCGGTTATGTCGTCAAACGGATGCAAGACATAGTTCAGACCATATCCCTTGATTATATTCTCGAAAAGGTGGGGCAGGTTAACCGTCACTTCATGACCCCGGTTCACCAATTCACGGGCAACACCTAAATAGGGAAGCACATCACCTTGCGACCCCCTTGTAACCAGTAGTATTTTCATCGCGCTGTTCTTTTTTAGCTCCTGCCTTCCGTTTAAACAGCCAACGGACTAAAAAGGCGAGGAAGCCTAATAACATACTCATTAACATAATGGACAAAGAACGTATTTATCTCATTACCAATCAACATCCATCTTTACGATTCGTCATTCAGATTTTAATATTTGCCAATACTGTCCTTTTAGCTGTTCCGGTATTCTAACGGAGACATGCCGACATAGCGGCGGAAATATTTGTCGAAGAACGCTACATTGCTGTAGCCCAGTCCGATCGATATTTCCTTGATCGGCTGGTTGGTGGATTTCAGCTGGGCTTTGGCATCCAGGATCACGACACTGGCGATGATATCCAAAGCTGTCATTCCGGTTGTCTTCTTGATCACGGAACAGAAATGAGGCAACGTGATCCGCAGCTTACTGGCGTAGAAAGAGGCGCTGCGTTCCTTCGTATAATACTGCCAGACAAGTTGCACAAATTCGCGGGCAATCTCCTTGTCGCGGCTCAATACCGGTTCGCGCCAGGTACTGATCTTCTTGTACATATTGATGATTCCCTGGAAGATAAGATCGAGGATAGGCTTCAGGCTATCGGCAAACAAGATCGAATCCGGATCATTGTCGGCACGCACTAACAGGGCGAAAAAGTCTTTATAGATAGCCGCCGCATTCTCAGACAAGGGCACCGCCGGGTTCTCGATAATCGTCACAATCAGATTGGAGATCGTCCGGATAAAGTTGATCCCTTCCAGAAAGCGGGAGGAAAAGGCGACGAAACAGACCCGGGCATCGTCCGACACCTCATGGATCTGGATAAAAGTATTCGGAAGCAATGTGACAAAATCATTGGCACGGACTGTATATTCGCTCAGGTTAATCGTCAGCCGGATCGTCCCCTGCGTACAAAAAGCAAACACCCCGGCCTTTATCTTACAAGGGAAAAGCCCGTACATATTCAGGATATCACCCGTGATACCATCACCCACAATATAATCTTTCGGAATGTCAAATTTAGGCAAGTCAACGTCTATCTTCATATCACATCTTTTTGTCGTATCAAAAGTAACAAAATATACTTACCTCACCCAACATTCTTAAAAATAGAACATACATTCCCAAATATGGAGATTGTTTGGTTCGAACATAAGCCTGTTCTTTGTACCATCCTATAATTCGATAAAAAGAATACTCTATGAACAGAAAATTATCACTACGTTTTATTTGTGCCATAGCGATGGCTATCCTGTTGATATCCTGCGATGATGACGATAACGACAAAGGTCTCTCCCCGGCAGGCCTGAGCGGGATTTATTCCAATAAACTAAGTGCCCCGGCAAACGGCGACTCATTAGTTTTAAGCTACAACGGGAATATTTTTATCGGGAAAGACGTCGAATTCAAGACGGGAGACGGAAAAACAGCGGATCTCATTCTTAAATATGTACTACCGCACGACGGAGAGACGAAACTCGAAAACGTACCTCTTTCACCCGCCGCAGACGGCTATACATTTAGCGGAAGCGCAACCGCCGCAACCGGCACCGCCTTTCATTATCAGGGAAGCGTACAGAAAAGAAAGATGACACTCGAACTGTCGGACATCACCATTCCCGCCAACCAGCTGACGGCAAACGGGACCTGGTATATCGCCCACAACAATGCCTCCTATTATAATGTGGACAACGGCGGCATGCAAACGATGCTCGGAATGCTCTACAATATGATCGGCGGCCAACTCGTCGGCAACCTGATCAGTTCCGTCCTCGACGATATCACCTTCCGCCCGGACGGCAACATCATCGCTAACTACGCGCCCCTGCCCGACTCCGTCGCGATAGGAGACCTGATCGGCACGTATGTCAAGCATCCCGCAAGCGACTGGACCGCCTCGCCCGCCAACTTAGCGACCTGTTACGCGGAAAACAATTCCCTCTACGTCACTTTGCAAATCGACATGATCATCCGCCAGGTGATGATGAACAAACAGACGAAAGCCGACTCCGACCAGAGCGCAATGGAAAACGCCATCATGGCGGCTTACCAAAAGATCATCGGCTGGTCGACGACCGGCATCAAAATGGAGATTCGCCCGAGCAGCAACCCGGCACAAGGCGACATCATCCTGCTACTCAACAAAACGGAACTGCAGAAGCTGCTCACCCTGCTGCCCATTGTCAAAATGCTTATCCCTGCCGAGACGTTAGATGCGCCTGTCATGGATCTGATCGGCGACATGATACCGCCCCAGTTTGCCGGTCTCGCCGGCCTGCTCCTACAAGGCAAAACCGTCGGCGCGATACTGGACCAGCTGATCCAGGAACTGAACACAATTCCTATCGAAATCGGTATTTACTTATATAAGGACAAACCTAATTATTAAAAAAGCAATTCATCATGAGAAAGCTATATAGCCTGATTTTTTCATTGCTGCTCTTCACCGGGGCGGCCTTCGGACAGACATTGAAAGGACATGTCTATGACGCCGACAACAACGAACCGCTGGCCGGCGTCAACATCACATACAAGAAGATCAATGGAGACACGAACGGCACGATCTCGGACCCCGACGGAGCCTATGAGATCGCACTTCCGGAAGGAGGCGTGGACCTGCTGTTCAGTTACATCGGATACGAAAACGAACTGGTGCCGTTAGTACTCAACCGCGGCGACGTGAAAGTAAAGGACATCCGCATGCACATCCAGTCGAACCTGTTAGGCGACGTGGTGGTCAGCGCCGGACGTTTCGAACAGAAACTGAGCGACGTGACCGTCTCGATGGACCTCCTGAAAGCGGGCGACATCGCCCGGCAGGCGCCGACCGACCTGAGCTCGACACTCAACACGATGCCGGGCGTGGACATCAACGACCGGCAGCCCTCCATCCGCGGCGGTAACGGCTGGACCTACGGCGTCGGCTCGCGAAGCCTCGTCCTGATCGACGGGATGAACGCCCTGATGCCGGGAAGCGGCGTGATCAACTGGAACATCGTCCCGCTGGAAAACATCGAACAGGTGGAAGTGATGAAAGGCGCTTCCTCCGTGCTGTACGGTTCGTCAGCGCTGAACGGCGTGATCAACATCCGGACCAAACGGCCCAATCTGACACCGACCACCAGCCTCCGCGCCTACGTCGGCGTGTATGGCGACCCGGCGAATGAAGACTACCAGTGGAGCGACAAAGCTTTCTGGCGGGACGGGAAATACGACGTCGAGCCGTTCCTGCGCAAAAGCGTACTTTCCGGCATCCGCAACCCGCTGTATGAAGGGTTCGACGTGTCGCACGCACGGCGCATCGGCGATTTCGACGTCTCGGCAGGCTTGAACCTTTTCACCGACGAAGGATTCCGCGAACAGGGCTATAACAAACGCTTCCGTGTAGGCGGCAACCTGACGTACCACCAGCCGATGCCGGACGGCAAACTGCTGAACTACGGTTTCAACACCAACTATATGGCCGACAACTATGCCGACTTCTTCCTCTGGCGTTCGCCGAAAGAGGCTTACCAGCCCTCCGCCATCGCCAATATGGGACGCGAAGCGAACACCTTCTATCTCGACCCGTTCTTCAACTTTACGAATCCGAACAACAACACGTCTCACAAGATCAAAGCCCGCTTCTATTACCGGGGCGACAATATCGGACAGGGAACCAGCAACCAGAAGTCCATCCTCGACATCCTCGGCAATATGGGCACCGATGTCAACTCGATCACCGGCCTGGTGCAGAACATCCAGAACGGCGACTACAGCACCTTCTTCCCGGTCATCCAGCCGATCCTGCAAGGAGACTTAGGCGGGATCGTCAACGGGGCGACCAATATCCTGAACGGCATTTTCCCGACCGCGACGACCGGCGACTATTGCGACCTGTTAGCGTGGGTGATGAAAAACGGCCTTCCCACGGACCAGTCGGATCTGATCCCCTGGCTCTCGGGCGCGCTCGGAAACAAAACAGACAAACTGACCGATATCGATAAGAACTACACCTATTATGTCGACTACCAGTTCAACAAGAAATGGGACAGCGGCACACAGCTGACGGCAGGCGCCACCTACGAGCACATGAAAAGCGTCTCCAACATGACCGGCACGCACGACAGCGACAACGCCGCCCTGTTCGTCCAGTACGACCAGCGCTTCTTCGACCGCCTGGGCGTGTCGGCCGGTATGCGTGCGGAATATTACCGTGTGGACGACTACCTGCGCGAAGCCGACACGAAACTCTTCGGCACCCACATCCCGGTCAAGCCGATCTTCCGTGCCGGGCTGAACTACCAGCTTGCCGACTACAGCTTTATCCGCGCCAGCTTCGGACAAGGCTACCGCTATCCCTCTCTGACAGAGAAATACGCCCGCAAAGACATCGGCGGTGTCGGCGTCTACCCGAACAACCAGGTAAAAGCGGAAAAAGGGGTTAACGCCGAGTTAGGATTCAAGCAGGGTTATAAGTTCGGCAACCTGATGGGTTTCTTCGACGTGGCGGGCTTCTACACCCAGTACACCGACATGATCGAGTTCCGTTTCGGTATCTTCAACAACTCGACCTTCGAATATGTCAACGGCACGCGTGACTTCCTCAACATGGTCTCCCAAGGCCAGATGCCGGGATTCGGCGCCCAGTTCTACAACGTCTCGAAAGCCCGTATCTACGGAGCGGAGATCAGCACGAACGGCGTCTACACGTTCAACCCGAACACCACGCTGACCTACAATTTGGGATATGTCTTTATCGAACCGGAAGACGTCGACTACAAGCGCAAGAACGCAGAAGAAGCGCTCCTCGACGACCCGATGCGCATGAAAGAGAAATCCAACACGTCCAAATACCTGAAGTACCGCCAGAAACACACCGTAAAAGCCGTCCTCGACTTCCAGTGGAAGCGCCTGAGCTTAGGCACCAACATCGCCTGGAAGAGCAAGACGCTGGCCGTCGACTACCTGATGGTGGACGAACGCGAAAAATCGCAGCCGGAACTGATGGATTACATACGCTACGTCTTGTATGGCAACTCGGGCGGAGAAACGCTCACCTCCTATTGGATGGATCACAACACGCCTTACTGCGTGGTTGACCTCCGTGCCGGCGTGAAGATCACAAAAGAGACCTCCGTCCAGTTCATGGTCAACAACCTGTTCAACAAAGAATACACCACCCGCCCGATGCTGGTCTCACCTCCCCGGACGTTCGTGATGCAGTTGAATGTGAACTTCTAAACGAAAGAATAAGCGGCAAAAAGATCAGGTTGATTTCTTTGCCGCTTATTGTTTTTTTAAACAGTGATTATCAGGATAACTATATGATTTTTGTTTCAAAACCGAGGCAAGTTGTATCAATGATCATTTAAAAATCGGAACAAAGATCGACACCTGCAAGTCTCTTGTATCTGTATTGCCAACTACAGGATTCCAGTAAAGCCGTTTGAATCCGTTCTTATAAGACAGATCGACTTGAAACCAGTTGAAATCATAGCCTACTTTTACAACAAGAGGAATATCAAATTTATCATCTGTCATATTATTTTCGCTTGTCGTATTGAAATAGATCGTCGGTTCCACCCCGATTCCGGCTTTTAGTCCTTTCCATAACTTATAGCCCACGACAGCATTCAGCGATAATCCGTTAAATAATTTTGTTTTATCGTAAATAGCTCCGCCAAGTTGCTGTTTGCCGTAATCTATATTAGGGTCCATTCCTTGTTCCTGGTAAGCGATATTCACTCTTCTCGCTTGATACAACAAAGCTGCATCAATCAAAAAATGATTTTTAAATTCATATTGGAACTGATATCCAGCATTAAAACTGAAACGGTGATCCCAATTCAAATCTCTTTCTCCTGATAATAAAGGTGAATTAATTTTCGACTTGTGCATCCAGCTATCACCTCCACCAACTACAATACCCGATTTAAGCTGTGCATTGGATACTAAAGGAAGCAACAGCAGGCACGTAAATACAAATAGATAAATTGTTCTTCTCATGGCGATATTGTTTAGAATCGTAAAGCTATGAATTTACAGGCTCACATCCAAACGAATAGCTATAAATTTGTCATTATCAGCGTCATTTTCTTTTGACCTTTAAACACAGTCCGTCCCTTCTTCCGCACAAACCATTCGCCTCCGTTTTCATGCCTGTGTATTTCCACCGAGGGGGGCTTATTGTATAAAACGCATTTTTTAGACTCAAAATATATCCGAAACCAAACAAATGTTAATCTGCTTTTTCGGTCTCAAAAAGGGACTTTTCCGCCTTTTTTGAGCGTTTCCATCAATTACGACCGTCCTCTTTGCCATTATGACCGTGCTAATGTGTAGTGCACTCGGCACCTCGCGAAGATTAGCACGGTCGTAATGGCGATTTGGACGGTCGTAATCGAAAAGAGGACCGTTTTCATGGCAAAAAAGCCCCTAAATTTCCTTGAGATATTTGGAACGCCGTCCGTTTTGTTTTCAAATATTCGATTCTCCGGGAGTTAAGGTTTATCACATTGTCACTGTTTCTGCTTTCCGGCAATCAAATTGTATGCCTTCCGAGACGGACTGCGCACCTCGTTTTATCTATTGTCAGTTGAACAAGCTAAAACAGTGAAAAAAGTCAGTTCAAAATCGATCAAGATTTCAGATGAAATAGAAAAACGCCAGAAAAAGGGGTTATTGTATAATTCCTGTTTGCAGAAGGTTCAATAGCTTAATTATACAGACCGGAACCTCACCCACACAAAACGACAAAGCCCCGGAAGTGTTACCATCTCCCGGGGCTAATCTTTTGTATGCTTTCGTCCTTCACAGGGTTACCGGCTACATTGAACTTTTTAAATTCAATATACTTTAGTATTATTAATATTAAACTTGACCGCTTGTTCGCCTGTCACAGGGTAATTGGTGTTGATCGAGACGGACAGCCGTCCGTCTGTACAAACCCGCGCGGCCTGTTTTAGAATTATTTGATTATAATTTCATTCTTATTTTACGATTGCTTTTACAGCTTCTTCGCCTTCGATAGCTACAACTACTACACCGGCAGGTGCAGCGATTACAGCGTCGCTTGAAGTGATGACTGTGTTAGCGATTGTCTGGCCCAAGATGTTCGTGATAACAACCTTCTTGCCTTCAGCGTTAGCGATTCTTACAGCACCCTGTTGAGCGATAACTGTTACTTCAGAAGTAGCAATTTGTTCGTTGTCAGTAGCCATATCATCTTTGTTACCCTTTTCGATATTGAAGATCAAAGCATCGTCTTCACCTGTAATCTGGTCGAATGTAGACGGAGCACCAGCAGTACCGGACAATACGATACAACCGTTCTGCATCTTCAGCCATTCACCTGTAGTCGGAGCGATATCGCGTTCTTCTCCCTGAGATTCCATCAAGAATGCACGGTCTTCTTCTGCTTCGTTTGCAGCATTTTCAGGATCAACAAAACGCATTGACCATGTTACAAGTTTATGTTCGTCACCTTGCAGGTCTACAATATACTCTTCAGCATATTTCTTGTCCTTAACAGCTTTGTGGATTGCAGCAGTGTCGAAAGTAGCAGGAGTTACATCAGCAAACTGACCAGCCAGGATATACAGGCTATCACCCATGTGAACGGCTTTCACGAAACCGGCACGTGTATAACCCTTCCAACCGTAATCAGCACTCTTAGCAGCATGATCTACAGAATCTGCGAAGTTAACCAGGTATTTACCATAATGGAAGGCAGCTGTTGCCGGAGTTGCATGTGAACAAGACCATTTGTCTAACGGTTTGCCATCTTTGTCATAACCATGATTGTGTTCCAACGGACACGGTTCAGCGTCTTTACCCGGAGCATCGTCGCGATCGATAGAGATCAAATACTGAGGTTTGATGTTACCGCTCCAACGGTTTACGAATGCAGTGTCAACGATGAACGATTTACCGTCTTTCGTGAAGTCCGGAGTATAGATACCTAAGAAGTCGATACCCTTAACCTTGAAGTTTTCGTTAGCTTCAACCTGCAGGTATTCTTTACGATACTTTTCTACGAAACGCAATGTATCGGCAGCATCACCTGCGTTGCCTTCCAACTTCATAGAGTTGAAACGACGGTACAGAGGAGCATCGTATTTACCGATGTTGAAAGCAGATGTTCTCTGTTCGCTCATTTTCTGGTCTTCCAGGATAGCGGAAGCGTCGATAACACCGACTTTAGTGTATGATTCACTTGCAAGCGTACCCCAATCTTCATCCTGTTCAACAGCTACCAATGCATGATAATGTTTGTTGTTTGTCAGATCGTTTTCTTCCTTGAACAAGAAAGTAGAAGGAGTGCCGTAATCCGGAACTGTAAACATATACTTGTTTTCAGCATTCTTTGACAGGTAAAGTTTGCCCTTTGCTGTCGGAAGATATACCTGGTAAGCCTGTCTGCGTAATTGTTTCAAGCCAGCGATACGTTCTGCGATAGCAGGAGTTACTTCATAACCATAATCATAGATGTCTTCTTCTGCTTCAATTACAAACGGCTGAGTTCCATCCGTAGCCTGAGCCAAAGAGTCTTTTGCAGATTTAACGATATACTTGCTGTCTGCATAGTCGTGCAGATAGTTGAATGTATAACGGTTTACCAACAGAGAGTCTGCCTCGAAGTTCTTATAACCTAACAAAGTATCTGACAGGATAGCCAGGTCTTCGATCTGGACGAATTTCAGAGAGTCTGTAGTTTTAAGTACGTCTAAGAAAGCAGCACCAACATACAGGCAGCTTGCTTCGTCTTTCTGGTTCAACTGAACAGCAGAAGCTTCAGTTGCTGTAAACTCACGGTTTGTAATTGTAACCGTAGAAGTCTTTTTAGCTGTTTCAGAATAGATCTTATCTTTCAAAACAACCCACTGGTAAGCCGGCATATGAGCCACTTCCTGCAAACCACCGTTTACAGTTACCCATTTAGCTGCAGAAGTTGTTCCGTTTGTAGTGTTATAGATAGGAGCAGCCAGGAACTGACCAGCTTTGTTCTTGATGTAGTACAGACCGTCGTTGACAGAGGTAGCGGTGCTTTCAACAAGTGCGCCGGATACGTAGAACGGAAGATTTTCGGGTTTACTTGCTGTATAAAGAGTCAAGACATTTGCGTTATCCAACAAGGCATAAGATAAAGTGGTATAGTTTTTCTTTGTTTCATCCTTTTGTGTAGTAGCCCAATGAGTCAATCTACCGAATACTTCATCTGCCGGTTTAGCCATATCATCTTTATATTCCTTTAACCCATTAGCATTAACAGCTACAATTACGCTATCTTTAAATAAGTCACGTGTAAATTGGAACTCGAATGCTTCCTGAGCAAGACCGCCCTTTTTAGCCAAAGAGTCTAATGTTGAAACTACGCCAGCTGCACTTGTTACTTTACCTGCTGATGTAGTCAATTTATACCAAGTGTCTTTATTAATGGCAACACCATCATAAAACGCAGTATCAACATTGGCAAATGTAAAAGAAGGCTTATTGTCAGAACCGATTTTGTTCAATACAACATAATCTGTAGTTGTAGCAACCATACCGGTTGTCGATGTACCATAAACAAAGTTTGCGGCATTAGTATTAGTTGAACCACCTGTCGCAATTGTTTGTGCCTGCCACTTAGCACCAGCAAAAGGATTGCCTTTCAAGGTCTGACCTGCATCAATTGTGAAGTACTTGTTAGCACCTTCACCTAATACGTTCAAATCTTTAGCTGTAAGAATCTGAGTTCCTGGTTGAACTGCCTGAACCTTAACTTCTGAAGCACCAGAAACAAGACCAGCACCAGTAGCAGTATTAGCATATTTTACAGCAAATACCTCACCGCCAGTTGTCAGTTGATACAATTTCATAACAGAGTCCTTGTGGAAATAAGCTGCAAGTCCCACAACATCTGCAAGTTCAGCAGTTGCATCCTTAGTTGTAACCCAGCTCCATTCAGTTTCAACATCGGTCATCTGAAATGCTTTGTCACCAGTAGTAGGAAGATCAACATTACCCGCAGAAATATCAATCGCATTTGCAGGATCAAAAGAAAGAGTCATACCTTCCGCCTTGTTTGTGAAGACAAAACGGTTAGCACCGGCAACAGCATTAACTTTAATGCTCCAAAGTTCCTTGTTGACAGCAGTGTTGTCTGATTGAGCACTGCTTACCTTACCATTAGCCATAGAAAGAACAGTCGTAGCAGCACCAGAATTCTGAACTTGGGCAGTAGACAGTACATAATAACGAGAACCATTCGTCAACTGCTCAATCTTAGTTGCGACATCTACAGTGATACCGGTAGCAGCAGCATTCGCAGCAACTGAACCGACCAGCAGAGCGCCGGTCAAAAGCGTAGAAAACTTTTTGTTCATAATTTAATAATTTAATTAGTAATAAAACTTATGTGTTATATAATGTATAGCATCTCGTGAATGTTAACGATTGTATTTTGACTACAAATACGTACGTTTTTTTTCGTCATTTTGCTTTTGCCTCCTATCTTTTTTATTCCCAATCAGTTACAAGTTAAAAACAGGTCGTTTTTACCCCTAAAAAACGGGCTTTTTCGCGTTCTCCCGTCTTCGCCCATATATTTCTTATTTATAATCACTTACACCCCTTTCATTCAAGTAGTGCTCGAAGTGCAAATTTGTTGTTTTTGAAGGGATAGCGCGAGAAAGGGGGTAAAAGAGGCAATATTGGCTTCTGGACCAAGAAGCCAATTTCTGAAAATAAATTTGTAATATTGCAGACCATAAAAAACGAATCGCAATATGGACCTTTATACCCGTATATCCATCCCCAAAGCTCCGTTTGCATTTTCCTATACGGAACAAACGGTTTTGTTAGGTTCCTGTTTTGCCGAGAATATCGGGAAGAAGTTGGAGGAGAACAAATTCAAGACGGACCTGAATCCGTTCGGTACGCTCTACAACCCTTCCTCCATAGCCGAAGCAATCCGTATGCTGTTACATCCGGAACGTTTTACGGGCGACGATCTTTTCCGGCACGAAGGCGTTTACCATAGCTTCAGCCACCACAGCCGCTTTTCTTCCCCGTCGGAAACGGAATGCCTGGAAAACATCAACGGGAGACTGTTCAGTTCAGCCGAAATAATCAGGAAAGCACGGCGGATGATCATCACGCTCGGCACAGCTTGGGTGTACAGGCTGAGAAGCACAGGGAAAATCGTTTCCAACTGCCACAAACTGCCGGAGAAAATGTTCGATCGCCAAATGCTGTCGGTCGACGAGATTACGGCGGAATGGAAAAGCCTCCTTCTCTCGCTATGGGAACAGAATCCGGAGCTGAAAATACTGTTTACCGTCAGCCCGATCCGCCACTGGAAGGACGGGGCGCACGGAAACCAGTTGAGCAAAGCGACCCTGTTGTTAGCTGTCGAACAACTGCAAAAGGACTTTCCGGAACAGACCGCCTACTTCCCTGCCTACGAGATCATGATGGACGAATTGCGGGATTACCGTTTCTATGCGGACGATATGCTGCATCCCTCTCTGCAGGCGGTCGAATATATCTGGGAACGGTTCACGGAAACGATGCTCTCCCGCGAGACACAGGCAATCCTTAAAGAATGGAAGGATATACAAAAGGCCATTAATCATAAGCCTTTCCAGCCGGAAAGCGAAGCCTATAAGCACTTCATCTCGCAAACTTTGTTAAAGATGGAACGACTTAACGAGAAATTCCCTTACTTTGATATGACAAATGAGATAGCAGTGATTAAAAAGAAGTTCTAAACCTAATTATAGAGATAGAAGAATGGAATACTCAATAATAGAAATCGCCGGAATCATCGGAGCTGACGCCAAGAAGTTACATGACGACCGCATCAGCATCTTGCTTACCGATAGCCGTCGCCTTTCATTCCCGGAACAAAGTCTTTTCTTTGCCCTCCAGACTAAAAGCAACGACGGGCACAATTATATACAAGGATTATACAAACTGCGCGTACGCAACTTTGTTGTCAACGAGGTATTGCCGGAATTCGAGTCGATGCCCGAGGCCAACTTCCTGGTTGTAAAAGACTCGATGAAAGCTCTCCAGAAGCTGGCCATCCACCATCGGAAACGTTTCAACATCCCGGTGATCGGCATTACCGGAAGCAACGGCAAGACGATTGTAAAAGAGTTCCTTTACCAGCTGTTGCATAACGAGTTCAACATTGTCCGTTCACCCCGCAGCTATAACTCACAGTTGGGTGTGCCGCTGTCCGTATGGCAGATGAACGACAAAAACACGTTAGGTATTTTCGAGGCGGGTATCTCGCAGCCGGACGAGATGGAACGCCTGCAACCGATCATTGCGCCGACCATCGGTGTGATCACGAATATCGGGGAGGCGCATCAGGAGAACTTCATCTCTTCCACACAGAAATGCCTGGAGAAACTCATGCTGTTCAACGATTGCGAAGCTATTATCTATGATGGAGACGACGCCTTCATCGCCAACTGTATCGAATCGGCTTGCTTGTCCCATAAGGCAATCACCTGGAGCCGGAAAGACTCGGAAGCCCCGTTATACATCGAATCGATCAAGAAGAAGGAGTCGGAAACGATTATCCGCTGCACCCTCTTAGGCTTCGACCGTACTTATACGATCCCGTTTACGGATGATGCTTCCATCGAGAATGTGATCCATTGCATGGCCGTGATGTTGTATCTGAAACCGACCAGTGTAAACGACGCCGAGAAGTTCAAGCAACTGGAACCGGTCGCCATGCGGTTGGATGTAAAGCAGGGCATCAACAACTGCCTGTTGATAAACGACACTTACAATTCGGACATCAACTCACTGGACATCGCGCTCGATTTCCAGCAGAGCCGGCGCGTAGGCAAAGATATGAAATGCACGCTGATCCTTTCGGACATCCTGCAGTCGGGCACATTGCCCAAATCCCTTTATAAGAAGGTAGCGGACTTGGTAGGCCGGAAGAAGATCGACCGTATCATCGGCATCGGACGCGACCTGAAAGAATACGGGAACGTGTTCGATATAGAAAAGGAATTCTACCTCTCGACGGAGGACTTTATCCAATCCGCGTCGTTCAAGAAGTTCAAGAACGAACTGATCCTGATAAAAGGCTCTCGCCAGTTCCATTTCGAACGTATCTCCGAACTGTTGGAGAAGAAGGTGCACGAGACGATTCTGGAAGTCAACCTGGACGCCATCGTCCACAACTTCAACTATTACCGTTCGAAGCTGAAACCGGAAACTAAAATGGTCTGCATGGTGAAAGCCTCGGATATGGAGCCGGCTCCTATGAGTTGGCCAAGACGTTGCAGGAGCATCGTTGCGACTATCTGGCTGTTGCCGTTGCCGACGAAGGAGCGGAGTTGCGCAAAGAGGGGATTTCTATCCCCCTGATCGTGATGAACCCGGAATTCAGCAGTTTCAATGTCCTGTTCGAGAACCAGCTCGAACCGGAGGTGTATAGTTTCCGCCTGCTCGACGCAATGATAAAGGAGACGGAGCGCAGGGGCATTACCTCCTACCCGATTCATATCAAGATCGACACCGGCATGCACCGTCTGGGATTCCAGCCGGAAGACGTGCCCGAGATATGTGAACGCCTGAAGAAACAGAGCGGTGTTGTAGCCCGCTCGGTATTCTCGCATCTGGTGGGCAGCGATTCTTATGTATTCGACGATTTCACTAAGAAACAGTTAGAGACATTCACCAAGGCGGCTGGCGAGCTTGAAGCGGGCTTGGAATACAAGGTAATCAAACACATCCTGAACTCGGCCGGCATCGAACGCTTTACCGATTATCAGATGGATATGGTGCGCCTCGGCATCGGCCTGTACGGTGTCAGTGCGTCCGGCCAGAAAGGGTTGCGCAATGTCAGCACGCTAAAAACAACCATCCTGCAGATACAGAACGTTCCGGCGGGCGACTCGATCGGCTATAGCCGGATGAGTTACGTGAAACGCGATTCCCGCATAGCCATCATCCCGATCGGATATGCCGACGGCCTGGACCGCCATTTCAGCAACGGAGGCGGTGAGGTTTCGATCAACGGGCAGCGTTGCCCGATTATCGGCAATATCTGTATGGATGCCTGCATGATAGATGTCACCGACATCGATGCGAACGAAGGCGACACCGTTATCATTTTCGGCGAGGAACTTCCGGTCAGCGAACTGTCTGACAAGCTGAAGACTATACCGTATGAGATACTGACCTCGATATCGCCCCGTGTAAAGAGGGTGTATTACAGAGAATAGTTATTTGATTTTCGCCCAGGGATATTTACGGAGGAAATCAAAGTCGACTTTACAGCAGGCAAAGCGATCGTCACCGGACTCTTGTTCAACCACCAGTTCTTCGAGGCCCGATTGCTTTGCCAGCGCAAACAAGGCGTCGAAATCGACATCGCCCTTTCCCAACTCGCGACTACCGGAGTTTATCTTATGGTCAGTCGCGTGCCAGCAGGTAAAACGGCCCGGATATTTCTTCAGATAAGCGACACAATCGGCGCCTGCCTCCAAAGCATGTCCGAGGTCGAACTGAAAGAAGACAAGGGAAGGATCGGTGTTCTGGATCAGGTAATCGAAGATAACATTTCCCTCGACCGTCTTCATCTCGGCGGAATGGTTATGGTGTCCGAACTTGATGCCCGACTTCTTGCAGACTTCCCCTACCCGGTTGTAATGGTCGGCCAGTCGCTTCAGATCGTCCGTCGTTTTTGTTGCCGGCAACCAGGACTGGATGGCACGTTTTGCTCCGGCGGCCTTCAGCTCGTCACAACATTTCTTCCAGGAGTCCCATTCTTTGGCTCCCGTATCAGCAGAAAGGATAGCCGACCCAGTATGAGTTCCGGACAGGGTCATTCCCATCCCGTCCAGGATAGAAGAGACCTCTTTCAACCTTTTCCCTAAGAACAGATTGCCGTCAAAACCGTATGTTTCGACAGAGGAGAAGCCGATGTCCGACAGTTTCTGCAAGCTGCCGGTAAAGTCTTTGGCAAGGTCGTCTTTGACACTGTACAGCTGTATGCCGACCCGGTTACGGTTTTTCTTCATCGATTCATTCACAACCGGCATCGCCGACAACGGCAACTTCTGTAACAAACAACAGGAAGCAAAGAGGGAAGCACCTTTCCCGATAAAATCACGTCTTTTCATGGTCTAAATAATTATTTAATATATGGATAATGTTGTATTAGAGACGACTGTACGAGTAGACAAATATAAAGAATTATTTGGAAACGCGCTTTCTCAAGCCGTCGAAATAAGGCAAACCTTTGTGTATCTTGCACATTTTGCGTACTTTTGTGCCGTAATATATAAATAAAAGGTATGAGTCATAATTTATTGAAAGGCAAGCGAGGCATCATATTCGGAGCACTGAATGACATGTCCATCGCCTGGAAGGTGGCTGAAAGAGCCGTAGAAGAAGGAGCGACAATCACGCTGAGTAACACGCCTATCGCTGTCCGCATGGGACAGGTGGACGCCTTGGCTGAAAAGTTGCACGCCGAAGTTATTCCGGCAGATGCTACGAGCGTAGAAGATCTGGAAACTGTATTCTCTAAATCAGTAGAAATATTAGGAGGTAAAGTAGATTTCGTTTTACATTCCATCGGTATGAGCCCGAACGTGCGCAAGAAACGGACGTACGACGACCTGGACTACGGAATGCTGGAAAAGACACTGGATATCTCCGCCCTCTCTTTCCACAAGATGTTGCAGGTGGCCAAGAAGCAGGATGCCATTGCCGAATACGGTTCGGTGATCGCCCTCTCTTATGTGGCCGCTCAGCGTACCTTCTTCGGATACAACGACATGGCGGATGCAAAGAGCCTGTTAGAATCTATCGCCCGCAGCTTCGGTTACATCTACGGCCGTGAAAAGAACGTACGTATCAACACCATCTCACAGTCTCCGACGCTGACAACAGCCGGTAGCGGTGTGAAGGGCATGGATCACCTGCTGGACTTTGCCGAAAAGATGAGTCCGTTGGGTAATGCCACGGCCGACGAATGTGCGGACTATTGCGTCATGATGTTCTCCGACCTCACCCGCAAGGTAACGATGCAGAACCTCTACCACGACGGTGGCTTCTCGAGCATGGGCATGAGCCTTCGCGCCATGAACCAATACAGCAAAGGTTTAGAAGAATATACCGACGAAAACGGACACATTATTTACGGGTAAACCGTAAATAAATTGACAATTAACAATGGACAATTGACAATTAAAGCACAATACATTGCTGTCAACAAATCAAATTGTCCATTGTCAATTGTCAATTGTCAATTTTCAATTATAAAGCCATGCTTGTAAAAATATATCCCGAAAACCCCAACCTCAGGGAAATAGACAAGGTAGTCGGCATCCTGCGCGACGGCGGTCTTGTGATTTATCCGACCGATACGGTCTATGCCATCGGTTGTGATGCGTTGAATGTACGTGCAGTCGAAAAGATCTGCCAGATGAAAGGCGTCAATCCGCAGAAAAGCAACCTCTCCATTATCTGTTACGACCTGTCCAACCTCAGCGAATATGCCAAGGTGAGCAATGCAGCGTTCAAGCTGATGAAGAAAAACCTGCCGGGCGCTTTCACCTTCATCCTGCCTACCAGTAGCGAGCTGCCGAAGATTTACAAGAACAGGAAAGAAGTCGGAATCCGTGTGCCGGACAACAACATCATCCGTACGTTAGTGGGAGAACTGGGCAATCCGATCCTGACCATGTCCGTGCACGATGAAGACGACATCATCGAATACAGTACCGACCCGGAACTGATCGAAGAGAAATATGAGAACCAGGTGGATGTCGTGATCGACGGCGGTTACGGAGGGACAGAAGCCTCGACCGTTGTGGACTGCACGACCGACGACTTCGAAATCATCCGCCAGGGAAAAGGGGAATTAATCTATTAAGCAACAAAACAAGATGAACTGGAACCAATTACTCTCCGGCAAACGCTTCGGCATGGAGGAATATCACGAACGCAAACACGAACGTACCGACTTTCAGCGGGATTACGACCGCCTGATCTTCTCCTCCCCTTTCCGCCGCTTGCAGAACAAGACGCAAGTCTTCCCGCTACCGGGCAGTATCTTCGTGCACAACCGTCTGACACATAGTCTCGAGGTGTCCTGCGTAGGACGTTCTTTAGGCAACAATGTAGCCAAAGGACTGATGCAGAAATACCCCGATGGAAGCGTCAACTTCCCGGAAATAGGCTCCATCGTTTCCGCCGCCTGCCTGGCGCACGATATGGGTAATCCGCCGTTCGGACACTCCGGCGAACGGGCGATCTCGGCTTACTTCTCCGAGGGAAACGGACGGAAATTAAAGGAACAGATACTTGAAGAGGACGGGCGTTACGACGACTTCCTCCACTTCGAAGGCAACGCCAATGCCATGCGCCTGCTCACCCACCAGTTCATCGGACGCCGCAAGGGTGGTTTCGCCCTTACCTACAGCACGCTTGCTTCCATCATCAAATATCCCTATTCTTCTGTTTATGCCGGAAAGAAAGGCAAGTTCGGTTTCTTCCAGTCGGAGGAAGACGCTTATCTGCGCATTGCCGCCGAGTTGGGCATTTGCCGGAACCCGGAAGACGCCGACAAATTCGTCCGCTACCCGCTTGTCTACCTGGTGGAAGCGGCCGACGATATCTGCTACCAGATCATGGACATCGAGGATGCCTGCAAACTGCATATCCTGACAACGGAAGAGGCCATCAACCTGCTCCTGAACTTCTTCGAAAGCGAGCGGCTCGATCATATCACCCGCGTCATGAAGATGGTGGACGATACAAATGAGCAAATCGCCTATCTACGCTCCTGCATCATCGGACTGCTGGTTGACGAGTGTTCCCGTATCTTCCTGGAAAACGAAGAGGATATCCTAAACGGGACCTATAACACGCCACTTATCGACAACATCTGCGACCAGGCGAAGAAAGCCTATCAGACCTGTTCGGACACCGCCTATAAAAAGATATACCGCGCCAAAGAAGTGTTAGACATCGAACTGGCCGGTTACCACATCTTCAGCCACCTGATCGACACCCTGACGGAAGCCGTCATGAACCAGGACCACGCCTACAGTAAACTCCTGTTGCAGCGCATCCCGGAACAATACAACACGAACGCACCCACCGTCTACGGCAAAGTGCAATGCGTACTCGATTATATTTCAGGTATGACGGACGTTTACGCCCTCGACTTGTATAGGAAGATCACAGGTATGAGCTTGCCGGCGGTATAAAGCCGATCAATATTCTTCCCTGTATTTGCTTTCCTGTTTATCATCCAGGATGCTCAGGTAACTCTTGTAGCGCGATTCGCTGATATAATGGTCTTCCACGGCACGCAACACGGCACAACCCGGTTCGTGGCGGTGGGAACAGTTATTGAATTTACAGTCGGCGGAGAACTTGAATATCTCGGGAAAGTAATGGGCGATTTCAGCACCTTCCATCTCGATCGTCCCAAAGCCTTTAATACCCGGCGTGTCGATCAGATAACCACCATCGGGCAACGGGATCATTTCGGAGAAAGTCGTCGTATGCATTCCCTTGTTATGATATTCGGAAATATCGCCGGTACGAAGGTTGACGCCCGGCACTAATTTGTTGATAATCGTTGATTTCCCTACGCCGGAATGGCCGGACAGAAGGGTTATCTTGCCTTGCAGATCGGCTTTCAGCGCATCCAGTCCTTCTTCCGAACGGGCACAGAGATTGGAGCAGGGATAACCGATCGTCGTATAAAGATTGGTCAGCGCAGCCAGCAACTCCATATCCTCGGCATTATAGCGGTCTATCTTGTTGAACACCAGTTTTACAGGGACACGGTAAGCTTCGGCGGTCGCCAGAAAGCGGTCGATGAAGACAGTGGTGGTAATCGGATAGTTGACAGTCACGATCAGCATGGCCTGATCCACATTGGCGGCAATGATATGCGACTGCTTGGAAAGGTTGGAGGCACGGCGGATGATGTAATTCTTCCGGTCCTCGATCTCGGTAATGAAAGCGGTCCCTTCCGGATTAATGTCGATATCGACCCGGTCTCCGACCGCGACAGGATTGGTTGTTCGAATATCTTTGAGACGGAAATTCCCCTTGATCTTACTTTCAACATCGCGGCCGTCATCGGTGCGAACGGTATACCAGCTACCGGTATTCTTAACAACCAATCCTCTCATGCTATTACTATACGGTCATTATTTCTTTTTCTTTAGCTGCGTAGAGTTCATCTACTTTCTTGATATATTTGTCATGGATCTTCTGCACTTCCGCTTCTGCATCTTTTTCCACATCTTCGGGAGTACCATCGGTCTTGATGCTCTTCTTCAGCTGTTCGATTGCATCGCGACGGGCGTTACGGACGCTGATCTTGGCAGCTTCGGCTTCCTGCTTGGACTGTTTAGCCAGCTGGCGACGACGTTCTTCCGTCAGAGGAGGAATACCTAAACGAATCACTTCGCCATTGTTTTCAGGCGTGATGCCGACATCAGAATCCATGATTCCTTTTTCAATGTCTTTGATGATCTTCTTCTCCCAAGGAGTGATCATGATCGTCCTTGCATCCGGAATCGTTACGGTAGCTACATTTGTCAGAGGAACAGGAGCACCGTAATACATAACTCTCACGCAATCCAAAATCTTCGGATTTGCCTTACCGGCACGGATATGAGACAACTGCTCGTCGAGATACTCGATTGCAAACGTCATCTTCTCTTCTGCCGCCTTTACATACTCTTTTATATCTGCCATAAGTGATTGTATATTTTTGTTTTCTGTTTTTTGGATAAACAAAAGTAGTAAAGTTTTCTTATTCAGCAAAGAGTTTGCAGGATTATGACTTTATAAATGATGATTTATCGGTAAGACGCTACGTTTGTATTACCGGACGCAGATTTCGCAGATAACGCAGACGAACGCAGATCATTTATTGTTTTAAAAGAAAATAAGTCTGCGTTCCTCTGCGTAATCTGCGCCCGTCTGTGTCCGGTAAATACGAGCAAACGCACCGATAAATCAGCATTTACGGTTCAGGATACATTAGGCGATTTTGCGACACAACTCCCAAAATCCAATAAAATTGCTTATATTCGTACCCCGTAACAAACCCAGTCCCGATATGCATTTATTACTTCATACCTGCTGTGCGCCCTGTTCGGCAGCCATTATAGAGTGGTTGCTGGAAAACGGGATACGTCCGGTGTTATTCTATTTCAATCCGAACATTTACCCGCTGGAAGAATACAATATCCGGAAATCCGAATGCACCCGCTACGCCCGATCCTTAGGGCTGGAAATCATCGACGGAGATTACGACCACGAGAGCTGGTTGCAGGAGATCCGCGGCCTGGAGAATGAGCCGGAACGGGGAGGACGCTGCCGGCAGTGCTTCAGGATGCGGCTACGGGCGACGGCACGCATGGCGCACGAAAGAGGTTTCGACACCTTTGCCACCACCTTGGCCTCTTCGCGCTGGAAAAGCCTCGAACAAATCGCAGAGGCCGGCCATGCAGCAGCGGCCGAATTTGCCGATGTCGAATTTTGGGAAAAGAACTGGCGCAAAGGCGGGCTAAGCGAACGCCGACGCATCCTCTTAGCCGAAAACGGCTTCTACAACCAGCAATATTGCGGATGCGAATTTTCCATGCGCCCCTCTATCTCAACAGATCTTCTATGACGCGCGGATAATGGGCATATTCGAGGGCGTGCACCTTCGTTGCGACCTCTTCCGGGGTGTCGGAAGGAAGGACGGGGCATTTTGCCTGGAAAATGGTCGTCCCTTCGTCGTAATGTTCGTCTATATAATGTATGGTGATGCCTGTTTCCTTCTCGCCGGCGGCGACTACCGCCTCGTGCACATGCATCCCGTACATCCCTTTTCCGCCGTATTTGGGCAGGAGGGCCGGATGGATGTTGATAATCTTGCCCGGATAGGCATTCAACAGGGTGTCGGAGATTTTATTCATAAAGCCGGCAAGGACGATCAGGTCCGTATCGTACTCCGCCAGTTTAGCCAAAACGGCGCTCCCTTCGGCAAACTCGTCGCGCGAAAAAACAAAAGAGGGGATTCCCAATTTGTTTACGCGCCCATGGACGCCGACATTCCGGTTGTTAGACAAAACAACCGCCACTTTAATAGTTTCACTTTTAGAGAAATATCGGGCTATATTTTCCGCGTTTGTACCCGAACCGGAAGCAAAAATGGCTATGTTCTTCATGTTTTTACCTGTTTTAGTGCACAAGAAAAGAAAAAATGTGCAGTTTTCCGCATTTTTAGCTCATTAAATTTGTTTTGTAACATAAAAAATTCTTTTCTTTGCACTGCAAATTTAAAAAGTATATTCGTATTTATTAATCTAAATTGAAAAAGTTATGTCTGAAGTTGCTGAAAGAGTAAAAGCTATCATCGTTGACAAATTAAGTGTTGAAGAAACAGAAGTTACAAACGAAGCAAGCTTTACTAACGATTTAGGAGCAGACTCTCTTGACACTGTAGAACTGATTATGGAATTCGAAAAAGAATTCGGTATTTCTATTCCCGATGATCAAGCAGAAAAGATTACAACTGTAGGCGACGCCATTGCTTACATCGAAGCTAATGCGAAGTAATCAATCCTTTTAATTAAAGGTATGGAATTAAAAAGAGTTGTGGTAACAGGTCTTGGAGCTATTACTCCACTTGGTAATACCCTCCCGGAAACATGGGAAGGTATTATCAACGGGAAGAGTGGAGCCGGGCCTATTACTCAGTTTGATGCATCCAAATTCAAGACACAATTTGCATGCGAAGTTAAAGGCTTCGATCCGTTGACAGTGATGGATCGTAAGGAAGCCCGCAAGTGCGACCGCTACAGCTTGTTCGCAATACAGGCAGCCAAGCAGGCGATCGAAGACGCAGCAATGGACTTGGACAAGGAAGACAAGAACCGTATCGGCGTTATTTTCGCCTCTGGTATCGGTGGTATCAAGACATTCGATGAAGAAGTATTAGGATATGCAAAGACCAAAGACACGATCGGTCCGAAGTTCAATCCGTTCTTCATTCCGAAGATGATTTCGGATATCGCAGCCGGACATATCTCCATGCTTTATGGATTTCATGGCCCGAACTTTGCGACAGTCTCGGCTTGTGCCTCTTCTACCAATGCGATCAGTGACGCATACAACTATATCCGTTTGGGCAAAGCGAATGTCATCGTGACAGGTGGCGCGGAAGCCGCAATTTCGGAATCAGGCGTAGGTGGATTCAATTCGATGAATGCACTGTCCACACGCAACGATTCTCCGGAGACTGCCTCCCGTCCGTTCAGTGCCAGCCGCGATGGTTTTGTAATGGGTGAAGGCGGTGCTTGTCTGATATTGGAAGAAATGGAACACGCTTTGGCGCGTGGAGCTAAAATATATTGCGAAATTGCCGGAACCGGTATGTCTGCCGATGCTTACCATCTGACTGCTTCCCATCCTGAAGGATTAGGTGCCAAGTTGGTTATGCGCAATGCATTGGAAGATGCGGAAATGACACCGGAAGACATCGATTATATTAATGTTCACGGGACATCGACTCCGGTAGGTGATATTTCAGAAGTAAAAGCGATCAAGGAAGTCTTCGGAGATCATGCTTATAACTTGAATATCAGCTCCACCAAGTCAATGACAGGTCACCTGTTAGGCGCTGCCGGAGCTATAGAAGTAATGCTTTGCATTATGGCTATACAGAACGGTATCGTTCCTCCTACGATCAACCACGTCGATGGCGATGATGATCCGGAAATAGATTATAAACTGAATTTCACATTCAATAAAGCTCAAAAAAGAGAAGTACGGGCTGCACTGTCAAACACCTTCGGGTTCGGCGGTCACAATGCCTGCGCGATTGTTAAAAAATTTGTGAAGTAACGTGTTTACAAAGCTATACAAAAGAATAAGGCTCCTCAAGAATATCGGTAAGGAGCCTTATTCTTCTTTATATAAAATACTTGGGTTTTGCCCTGAAAACATCCACTTGTATGAACAGGCCTTCCTCCACAAGTCATCTTCGGTTGAGAGCGGTGACGGCAGATGGCTGAATAACGAACGGTTGGAGTTTTTGGGTGATGCCGTATTGGATGCAATCGTAGCTGATATCGTTTATAAACATTTCCAAAACAAGCGGGAAGGATTCCTGACCAATACCCGCTCCAAAATCGTACAACGCGAGACACTGAACCGCATTGCCGTCGAATTAGGACTCGACAAAATGGTTGTTTACTCAGCCAAACTAAGCTCCCACAACAATCACATGTATGGAAACGCCCTTGAAGCATTGATCGGAGCCATCTATCTGGATCAGGGTTACAAAGTGTGCTATCATTTCATCCAGGATGTGATGATCAAGAAATATATCGACATCGATACAATCGCCCGCAAAGAGGTGAACTTCAAATCGAGCCTGATTGAATGGAGCCAGAAGAACAAACTGGAAATCTCGTTCGACCTGATCGAATCGTTTACCGACAACGACGGGAATCCGGTATTCCAGACGGGTGTAACCCTTTCCGACACACAGATCGGCGTAGGCATCGGATACTCGAAAAAAGAATCCCAGCAATCAGCCGCCAAGATGGCGATCAAGAAACTGCGTACGGATAAGACTTTCCAGCAATTCATCTCGGAACTGAAGAAAAAGAAGACCGGCGAGAACACGGCCGAGCACGAATTTGAGGAACTCCCCGAAGAGGCAATGGAAAACAACGGCCAGGAAGAAATATCCGCAGAGACCGCAAGTGCAGAAGAAACAAAAGCGGAAACCGCCCAAGAAGCCGTCCCCGCCGAAAATTAACTTTCAACTTTCAATTTTCAACTCCCAAAGGAGATTCCCATCCGTTGCCCCTGCACAATCAGATCATGGTCCGGAGTCACCAGCTTCAGTTTACCGGCCACTTCCGACAGGGCAATTGACTCGACACAATCTCCTTTCATGCAAACCATGCGCCCGAAGCGTCTCTCGGCAATCAATTCCGTAGCATGTCCGCCCAAGCGGGTTGCCAGATTGCGGTCGAACGGCGAAGGATTGCCTCCGCGCTGGATATATCCCAACACCGTATCACGACATTCGATGCCGGTTGCCTCCTCAATGGCACGCGTCACATAAACGGAAGGACGCTCTTTGTTCGGCGTCTCGACGCCTTCGGCCACGACAACGATCGAATAGGGTTTGCCCTTACGGGCACGTTCCAGGATCGTCTCGTTTACCTTCTCCAGGTCATAGCCTAATTCGGGAATCAGGATCACATCGGCGCCTCCCGCCATTCCGGCATAAAGGGCGATCCATCCGGCATGATGGCCCATCACTTCGACCACCATCACACGCTTGTGGGAACTGGCGGTCGAATGCAGGCGGTCGATCGCTTCGGTTGCAATATTCACGGCCGTGTCGAAGCCGAACGTAATATCCGTTCCCCAGACATCGTTATCGATTGTTTTCGGTACGCCGATCACATTCAGCCCCAAGGCGGAAAGCATGCCGGCAGTCTTCTGTGTCCCGTTGCCGCCGATGCAGACCAGGCAATCCAGGCCTAACTCTTCATAATTCTGCATAATGACCTGCGGCTTCTCGCTCTCGCCGGAAGCCAACAGTTTACGGAAAGGTTTTTCGCGGGAAGTACCTAAAATTGTTCCACCCAGATTCAGGATACCGGAGAGGCTGCGTTCGTCGAACGTCTGTACATCTTTATTCAATAAGCCCACGAAACCGCTGTGGATGCCGACCACTTCCATGCCGTAATGCATGATGGCCGTCTTGCCGACACCGCGAATCGTTGCGTTTATACCGGGACAATCGCCTCCGGAAGAAAGGATTCCTATTCTCATCGTTATACAGGATTAAGTATGTAGCACAAAGATAGGAAAATATGCATATCTTAAGATATTAATAGAAAGAGAATGCCTACATTTGTACGCAATACAAATAAAAGGAGCATGGATATTCTAACGAATACGATATCACTACTCTTCCGCCCCCGGCAAAAAGAGATCGCAAGATTCGCGCAGGAAACCGACGTTATCCAGCGTAACCAGTTGCAATCCCTTCTATCTACCGCCCGCAACACTGAGTGGGGCTTGAAATACGACTATAAACGCATTCAGGGATATGCCGACTTTTGCCGGCGCATCCCCTTGCAGACTTACGACGATATAAAACCATACGTCACCCGTATGATAAACGGAGAAAGGAATATACTCTGGCCTTCGGTCGTCCGGTGGTACGCGAAAAGCAGCGGCACCACGAACGATAAAAGCAAATTCCTCCCCGTCACCCCTGAAATCCTGAAAGGGTGCCATTATAAAGGCGGCTTCGACACCGTCTCCGTTTATCTACGAAACACTCCCGACAGCCATTTCTTCGCCAGCAAAGGCCTGATCTTAGGCGGCAGCCACAGTCCGTCGCCCCTGAACCGGAATGCACACTGCGGGGACCTTTCGGCCGTCTTGTTGCAGAATCTGAATCCGTTGGTGAACCTGATCCGCGTCCCTGCCAAGAAAATCATCCTTATGGACGAATGGGAAAGCAAGATCAAGGCGATCGTCGAAAGCACCTGCCGGGCCGATGTGAACAGCCTTTCCGGCGTCCCTTCCTGGATGCTGGTCCTGATCAAGGCGATGCTGAAAAAGACCGGACGGGAATACCTGACCGATGTCTGGCCGAATATGGAGGTATTCTTCCACGGCGGCATCAGCTTCGAGCCCTATCGCGACCAATACAAGGCGCTGATCCCTTCGGACCGGATGCATTACATGGAAACCTACAACGCTTCGGAGGGATTCTTCGGCTTGCAGGACGATCCGGATGAGCACAGCCTGTTGATGATGATCGACTACGGCGTGTTCTATGAATTTATCCCGATCAATGAGGTGGGCAGCGACAACCCGACTGTCCTTCCGTTGGAAGCCGTCGAGGTCGGCAAGAACTATGCGATGGTGATTACCACATCCGGCGGTCTTTGGCGATACCAGATCGGTGACACCGTCCGTTTCACCTCCCTTCATCCGCACAAGTTCGTGATTTCGGGACGTACCAAGAACTATATCAATGCCTTCGGCGAAGAGTTGATGGTGGACAATGCCGACAAAGCGATCAGTACTGTCTCGCGCCTGACCGGAGCAAAAGTGAAAGAATACACCGCCGCTCCCCTCTTTATGCTCGACAAGGCAAAAGGCCGCCATCAATGGATGGTCGAATTCGAGAAGATGCCGCCTTCGTTAGATGATTTTGCCGCTTTGTTAGACAAGACGCTGCAACAGCTCAACTCCGACTATGAGGCCAAACGCTACAAGGAGATTTCGCTTCAGCCATTGGAAATTATAGTTGCACGCGAGGGCACGTTCTACGAGTGGCTCCGCATGAAAGGGAAATTAGGCGGCCAGCACAAGATTCCCCGCCTTAGCAACGAGCGGACATTCATCGAAGAACTGATCCGCATCAGCGAAACGGAATAAGATATCCTAAAATTTCCAGGAAAGATAAAGACCACCGCCCTCGGGAGACAGCGTCGGGGCTATAACCAGGCGGTCGCTGGCTTTCAGGTTGATCCGGCGGGCAATCGCGTTGCGGATCGGGAAATAGGTCAGATAGGCAAGCTCGACGGAAAGGATGCCGAAACCGGCTCCGGCAACCACATCCGCCACCCAGTGACGGTTGTTATACAGGCGGGAACAGGCGACAAGCGTGGCCAAGCCATAACCTGAATAAGCCAACACCGGACTGCTGTCTTTAAACTCTTTCCAGGCAACATGTGCACCTAAAAAAACATTGGCGGTATGTCCGGAGGGAAAAGAATGCGGTCCGCCATCGGGACGGATTTCGTTGACCGCATATTTAACTGTCCGTGTCATGGCGGCATTAAATCCTTCGGCGATGACAACCAAGCAAAGCTGGTCCACCCAATTGTGTTTCTCCTTCCCCATCAGGTCGCAGATAAACACCCAACCTAACATTCCCCATTCCATATAATCATCTATGCGGATTTGCTTCACGGAATCTTTGCGCGAGAAAAGATGGAAATCGTTCATCCCGTCTATCGCCGTGCCGACAGCTCCGACTGTAATCAGGGATGCCGGAAGAATCAGGCTTTTCGGATTGAACTTATACTGCACGACCCGCATGCGCTGCCGAAGGGTATCGGAAGCCGCGACCTGTTCCCGCGCCTGACGCGGGATCGCATCAAAGCCTGCCGTATCGGGCTTTAATTGATAAAGCCGCTCATCTTGCGGCCCCGCGTCAAGCGCGGGGACAGAGACAGCGGCTGCCTTTTCTATTGTGAACTGAAATAAGAACAGTAAAATGCAAACGAAATATTTCACGAAACTGTGTATTGATTTTCGGTTGCAAAGAAACGAAATTCTCCTTAGCTCACAACCATACATTTACTATTTTAATAACTTATCGATTGAATCGCCTGCAAAAGGGCTTTCATATCGTCAGGGAACAGATCGCCGATGTTTCCGATACGGAAAGTGTCGGCGTCGGAAATCTTACCCGGATAAATAACGAACCCTTTTGCCTTCAACTGTTCGTAGAAAGAGGCGAAATCAAAGCCGGCCGAAGGATAACGGAAAGAGGTGATGATCGGGCCCTGCGAGGCATCGGGCAGCAAGGTCTCGAAGCCTAAGGCGCGCATGCCGTCGACCAACGTGCGGTGGTTCTTTTTGTAACGTTCCGAGCGGGCTGCGATGCCGCCTTCTTCGTTCAGTTCCTTCATGGCCTGATAGAACGCGTGTACCACATGTGTGGGAGAAGTGAAGCGCCATTTGCCGCTGCCTTTCTCCATCGCTTCCCATTGTGCATAGATATCGAGCGAGAGGGAACGGGCATTGCCTTTCGTTGCGACCAATTTATCCTTCTTTGCGATGATAAAGCCGAAACCGGGAACGCCTTGGATGCATTTGTTGGCACTGCTGACCAGGAAGTCGATGCCCAGCCCTTTCATATCGATAGGCACACCGCCGAAGCTGCTCATCGCATCGACAATAAAGGTGATGTCACGGCCTTTCAGCACCTCTGCCACCTCCTCGATCGGATTCAGCAAGCCGGTGGTTGTTTCGCTATGCACCATCGACAGATGAGTGACGCCCGGATTGGCTTCGAGTACCTGACGGGCCACTTCACCGGTGATCAATTCGGTTTCGTGCAAAGAAACCAGTACATGGTCGATATGATAATATCCGGCAATCTGAGCCATCCGTTTCCCATAAGCGCCGTTTGCCAGGATCAACAGTTTATCGGTCGGTTTTACGGCAGCACCGATAGTCGCTTCCACACAATACGTGCCGCTTCCTTGCAACAAGACGTCTGTATATTCATCCTCATCCAGACCGGCAATAGCAACAAGCCTTTACGAATCGGAGTGATTATTCCTTCGTTATAATCTTTATCCCACGTGCACCAGTCCTGCAACATGGCTTCACGAACCGTTTCGGACGTACTCAAAGGGCCGGGGGTAAGCAATAGATAGTTTCGTTTTGTATTCATGATGTTTTTATTATGTTTTTGTGATGTTATTGTGATAACTAAATGATGATTTACCGATTAATTCTTTCGATGCAAGCCGGGAGTTCCGTGATGTTGTCGAGGACGAAATGGGCACCGGCGTTCAGCATCCGTTGGCGAACTTCCCGTTTCAATTCTGCCAGTTCGTCGGCGGAACGATGATTGTATTCCTTTTCTGTCAAGCCCATTTCGTTGCTGCCGGTAACGATGCCTATACTCCAGACTTTTGCATTCAGCCCTTCCTTGATATCGGCAATCGTATCGCCCACTTTCACCACATTGTCAACGGAAGGGATAGCCAGGTCGATCATATTCTTATAGATCATATACGGAGCAGGACGCCCGGCAGGGACATCATCCGGAGTAACCAGATTATCCACCACATATCCTTTGGCGGCAGCGTCAGGACGAACCACATCCATCATCGCCTGCGTATAGCCAGTGGTCGAACCGATCCGGATGCCTTGTCCGCGCAACACTTCCATCGTTTCCAACACGCCGGGGATCGGATCCGTAAAGTTGCGGAGAGAGGCAAAGAGGTGCTTTTCAAAACTCCGGTACATCTCGTTCACGTCATCCATGTTCCAATCGCGGTTATAACGCGCCCGGAATTTGTCTGTCACTTCTGGCATATTCAGGATCGCCTTGATATGGTCTATTTTCAACAGCCCCATCGGCTCACGCGCCTGGCGGTAGGTTATATCAACTCCTTTTTCTTCGGAGAAAACTTTCAGGAAGGCATTCAGAGGAGCAAAACAGCCGAAATCGACAGCCGTTCCGGCCCAGTCCATAATCACACACGAAATCTTTTTCATAACTTACTTATTTCAATATTATACTTATTCATTCATCAAGCCATAGTGATGGCATTCTGTGGAGTCGCATCAAACACCTCGTCGCTTTTGACTGTCAAGCCGTTTTCCTTCCGGAAACGCTGGTGCAAATATACAAAGGAACAGATGAAGGTGATGCAGCAGAAAATACCGACATACCCCGCAAACTGGTTGTAAAACACAGCCCAATCGATATGGGGATTACAAAACTCCTTCAGTACGAGCACAAGCACCGTCCCGGTGTATCCTAAGAAGTCCGTCGTCACAATAAAAAATCCCACATTCCCGTGAATCTTGAAACAGGCAATGAACCGGTCGAAGAAAATCGTCTGGAAAGTAAGATAAGCAATATACAGGCAAAGACTCTGGATAAAGAGCCAGACAACGGGAGACAGCCGGAACCGCTCCTGCCCGAAAGAGACGACAGACATCACGATCATCCCCGTAATAATCAGACAAAAGAGAATGGAAAGGCTTTCAGATTGTCCTTTACAAAGACCATCAACCCGAATATCCCCAGGATAATGAGCGTCACCACACTGTCGATCTGGGCAAAAAGCCAAGGAGAATAGTTGGAGACATCTATGATATTCACAAGGAAATCCTCTTTTATATCGCGCAACACCACAATCGCGATATTGGCAACAAACAACATCAGAAGAAAGGGCATGAAGTTCCTGAACAATTCCCAGCGTTGTTTCCCGTTCAGCGTAGCCCGCTCCGACTTCATCGCAATATCTTCTTCGGTAGGCTGCGGCAAACAGTTCAGTACATATCCTAACAGTGCCAGAATCGGCAATGCCACCGCACCGATCAATGCAGGCATCCAGAACTCATTCACATGCAGGTTATTCATCACGAAAAGCCCCGCCGACTTGACCGTACCCGAACTGATCACCATGCTGACACCTAAGAGGCTTGCCAGGATATCCGTCATCCGCCGTCCCTCGATAAAGCTGAAGATTACACCCCACATACAACCTAACGAAAGGCCGTTCAGGAACATCGCCGCAATATTATAAGGAGCGGAAAGCAACCCGAAAAACACTAACGAAAGTTCCGCCATGACAATAGACATCAAGATAAATTTCAGACGTTCTTCCCGTTTCAATTCGGAGATGAGCTTAATCCCCATAAACTTGGAAATCACATACCCCAATATCTGGGAAATCGTCACGACTACCTTATAATCCATTCCGAAGAAATCGACATCCACAAAAGCTGCTGCCGTGTACGGTTTGCGCAAGGCATAGACCAATGAGTAAGAAAGAAGAGCGGCACCGCCTGCCCAAAGGATAAAAAGAAAATCGGAAAACCGTCTGTTCATAACATGCTGTCATTTTGTTTACGGCAGCAAAAGTACAGGCGGCATATTACAACAATATTACTGAAAACATGAATGTTTATTATTAATACCCACTATAAATCAATGATTTATAAAGCAATATTTATGTAATATTCATGTAACGCAAATGCAATATGCCTGTACTTATTTTGCAATACAAAAACAGTAAACAAAAAACAATATGGACGACTTCCTGGAACTCTATCAACGAATAGAATATTTGCGAAACAACGGGGTAAAAATGAAAGAGATAGCCGACTGCGCCGAAATGGCTCCCAGTATCCTGTCTTCTTTATATACGACAGTGCTCCCGGCCTATTTTGAGGGGCTGAAAAATTGTCCGCAGGAAGAAGCTTTGGAACATGCACTCGTTCTGGTCAACAATATTTCCAAACGCAGATTGCTTTCCATCCTCCCGGATTTATTGGAGCGATTAGATAAACTGGAACCTGCCGTAAACGACACCCGGAAAGCAAACCCTTTCCTTGAACATTTACAAGAAGAGGTGCAACTATCGATTCACCGGGTCGACAATATATGCGGGCTTTACACCAGTTACAGCCTTTCATCCTCGTCGGACTGCCTGAAAGTAGAACCTTTCATCATCAACCTGTCGGAGAACAAAGAGCATATCCGTATCGGGCGGCTGAACGCCTATGGGGAAGCACAATGGGGAATGGGCGTCATCGGCGACCCGCAGAATTTCTATTGCATGTTCAGCGAAAACCCGTCCCCGCAATTTACATTAGTTACAGTCTACCTGCAGATCCCCTTCTTCCGGAATCCCCGGCAACTGCGCGGCCTGTATATCGGCCTTGACTACAACCGAAACCCGGTTGCCCGCCGTATCCTGCTAATCAAGGAGTCCGACAGCACGGATACAGAAGAATTCCTAACTATGGAAAGTGGTCTGGTTCAAAAGGAGGACTTCACGCCCGAACAGCAAGCCTATTACGACTACACCTGCCAGACAGGCGATTACATCAAAATGTGTACCGTACCGTCCCTCCAAATGAACGAAACCGATTTGATTAAAGAGAAGAAAATGTTATCATTATAACATCCATTATTCTTTCTGGAACTTGCGGCTAACCTTCAACAGATTCGTCGTAAATGCAACCACATTCTGCGCCTCCTGCACCATATTCAGGTACACCATGCTCACTTTCGTGCTTCCGCTCTGTCCCTGGATACGCTTCAGTTCCTCTTTCTTCAGGAGCGTGAGCCCTGCATTCAGTTCAGTCGATTCGGCAACGAGGTCATCCAGGCGGTGGTAATCGTTGCTTTCAATCATGGCGGCGCCACGTTTGAGGAAAGACACAATATTGTCGGTCATCTTTCCGAAATCCTCTTTCTGCACCTCGCTCAACGGACTGAAATGGTTATCGACATGCTCTTTGCCCGGTTCCGTCAGACGGCGGATACTGAATATGATCTCGCTCGCAAAGTCATTTCCCTGATAATAGTACAATCCTTTATCGATCGCAATATCATGTTCCAACTGAGTCACGCCCAGCGTTCCGACACGTTTCACCTGCTTCAGGTAGCTCTTCTTCTCCTCGACCGCACCCATCACCTTACGAAGCTCACGCAGGTTCTCATCCATAAAGCCATGAACGGAACGGTTGAAAGCATCCGATGCAAAGTTCAGGACATTGCAGAGTTCTTCGCGGCTATGTTCGCGGAACAGGGAAAGAGCCTCGCGCTTATCCGTCGTCTCACGCAGTTTGGAAATCGTAGAATCGACCTCTTGCTGCATCGCTTCTTTCTTCATCTTTTTGCGATAGGTAAGATGACTGCGAATCAGCATATAAACAGCCAATCCGACCATTGCAGCCATAGCCGCAATACCTCCGACATGGATCAGCAAAGCAACGATAAAACAGATTGTGAAAGCCGCTCCCGCCGTAATGAACCAACCGCCGATCACGGAAAGCACACCGGTAATACGGTAGACAGCACTCTCACGTCCCCAGGCACGGTCAGCTAACGAACTACCCATCGCCACCATGAAAGCCACATAAGTCGTAGACAGCGGCAACTTCAACGAAGTACCGACAGCAATCAGCAAACCGGAAAGCACCACATTGACGGAAGCACGGACCAGGTCGAAGCTGGCCTTATCCTCAAGAATCATTTCGCTGTTGTCAAAACGGCTGTCTATCCAGTCCTTCATACGTGGAGGGACAACGCTCAGAATCGTATTGGATATATTGTTGCAGGTACGGACCAGCGTACGTGCAACCGGAGATGTCCCGAAGTTTTCGTTTCCCTCCGACTGGCGGGAAAGATCGAGGGATGTTTTCATCACATTATGCGCCTTCTTTGAAGTTGCAAGCGCGATGACCATCACAATACCGGAACCAAACAGGAAATACCAGGGCGTCTTAGCCGGTTCGAGCAAAGATTCCATCAGAAATGTATTCGTCGTGGTCGTCCCACCCTGTGCCATCAGATCCATATAAGAAGAATAACCGGCCAGGGGAACACCGATGAAGTTCACCAGGTCATTCCCGGCAAAAGCAAGTGCGAGCGCAAACGTACCCATCAGGATCACAACCTTGAATACATTTACTTTCAACCAATACAACACCTGCATCAGGATCGTAAAGAAGATGAAAGCTCCCCATACCACCTTATCCGTATTTCCATAAATCAGATCCTTCAGGTCGCCTTCCATAAAAGAGCTCGACTTCAATCCCTTTATCAGCATAAAATAAAGAATGGACGTGGCAGCCAGACCGGCAAACAGGCCCACGAAATATTTAGCGTGCTTCTTATAGTTAAACGTAAAAATCAGACGCGAAATATATTGCACAACTGTCCCGAAGAAGAAAGCGATTGCCACGGAAAGGAAAATACCCAATATCACCGTAAACGCCTTATCCGTATTCAATAAATCGCCCAGTTGCAGCATACCGTTCGAATTGGCTATCTTGACTAATGAAATCGCAACCGTACCGCCTAATAGCTCGAAAACCAATGAGACGGTTGTCGACGTCGGCATCCCTAAGGAATTAAAAATATCCAATAACACCACATCGGTCAACATGACAGCCAGCAAAATGCACATAATCTCCGAGAAGAAGAAATGTTGCGGCTGGTAAATTCCGTGCCTGGCAATATCCATCATGCCGTTGGAAAGTGAAGCGCCGACGAATACGCCGACAGCAGCAATCACCATAATAACTTTAAACGATGCAGCCTTCGATCCTATTGCTGAATTCAAAAAATTCACCGCATCATTACTAACTCCGACAGACAAATCGAATATTGCCAGTATAAAGAGGAAAATAATCAGAAAGAGATAGAATGTCTCCATAATTGCTTGTTATCTTATTTGGTTGCAAAGGTCTGAAACAAATATTACGCACAAATGACATAGATGTTACAAACCTGTTACAATCATGACTACTTGCATTTGAAAACAGTTAATCCGAAAATAATGTTATCCAGGCTAAGGGTTTTTCTCTACATTCGCGACTACTTATATAGAACATTGTTAATCTTACTCATATTTGGGAGAGAATCGAGACAATATCATGCAATGGGTTTGCGAGATGGCTCTGTCTGACTCGCAAACGGCTCTTAAATCGCTTTACATGTCCTATTTCGGACGGTTAATGCGGTTCGTAAGCCTGTATGTCTCATCGCCGACAGAATCCGAAGAGATCGTCTCCGATACATTCCTGGCCCTTTGGAACAGCCGCCAGCAACTCCCCGGCGTAGCAAACTTCGATTCCTATATTTATACCATTGCCCGCCACAAAGCGATCAGCTACTATCGCAAACAGAACATGGAAAAGATATCTCTTGATGAAGTATCCATCGACTTGTTCACCTCTACCGAAACGACTCCCGAAGAAGACTTCATCAGCCAGGAAGGGATTAAACGCCTGAATATGGCAATCGAATCCCTGCCCGCAAAATGCAAGGTCGCATTCAAGCTCATCCGCGAAGACAAGCTCAAATACAAGGAAGCCGCCGACATCCTCGACATCTCCGTCAAAACCCTGGAAGCACACCTGGCCAACGCTGTCCGGAAACTACGGGAAGCATTGGCTGAAGATACTTCAATTTAACATTTTTGATCCGTCCCCTATTGCATGTTACAACTGTATTCCTTTCATGTCACAACTGTCTTCCTTCTATGTTACAGTTATCTTTCTTTTGTTTCACGGCTGTAACATGAATAGCAGATGGCGCGGGACAACCTCTACATGCCAGTCCATCCATTCCTACATGGACATAAACAGCAACCCGAACCGGCTTATACCTCCGGCATCCCTACATATTTTTTCCAAGACGACTAAGGGTTTTTTTTTGTTGATGCGACTATATTTATAGAAACACATAAAATGGAAAACAAAATAAACCATATAATTGCACGTGTCCTGAGCGGAGAAAGCACTTCGGAGGACATCCTTTCGTTAAGCGAATGCTGAACGATAACGAAAATAATCGGGAAGAATTTCGTCGGCTCAAAAATTATTGGGATGCGGATGTCGCATTCAAACAATCCATTACCCCTGCTTTCTCAGCTGAAAAGCTGCTCCAACAAATCAAGGTTCAGGACAGGCACAACAGAAAAAGACAGTCATGGGAAAGTTATGTTCCTCTTATTGCAGCCGTCACCTTACTGTTCATTTTCTCCACCGCATTCCTCTTTTATTATACTAATAATCATGTGTCGGAATATTACACACTGCTGACAGACGAACATAAATCCAACTTCACATTAGAAGACGGTACAGTCATCACTTTGAACAAAAACAGCCGCTTGAGCTATTCCGATAAATATGGGAAAAACAAACGTGATGTCAAATTGGAAGGGGAAGCTTATTTCGAGGTTGCAAAAAATCCGGAGAAACCTTTCCAAGTAGAGATGAACGGCGCCTCTATCATCGTATTAGGTACGCATTTCAATGTCAAAGCAGATTCGGACTCTGACGATATCACGGCTACTTTAGTAGAAGGTTCCATCCGTTTCGAAGGAGCCAAACAGAACATCGTCATGACACCGAACCAACAATTGACTTTCAGTCGATCGACTAACAAAGTTGGTATCAAGCATGTTGACACAGACACCTTTACCTCTTGGAAAGACGGGCTGCTAAAATATAAATCGATCCCATTTATCGAGCTGATTGAAGAACTGAAAAACACATACAAGGTAGATATCGAAATCGACAACGAAGAGTTGAAGAAGCCGACCGTAACAGTTTCCGGCACATTCAGCAAAGAACAGAGTATCGAACAGATATTGAAAGTAATTTCCCGCAGTCTGCCTATTCGGTGGAGCAACAGCAACGGAGTCTATTATATCCAATATGTAACACTTAAAAAAAGATAATGCCTATGGAATAACACCAGCGTTAACCTAAAAAAACCGGTCATACTTGAAAGCACAACCGGTTTTAAGTCTTTAAATTTAATATCCCGCTTCTTCCGCTCCGCGACCAAACATTGTGGATGAAGCGAATTATCAATCTTTAAATCAGTACAAAAATATGGAAAATGTTTCGTATTACAAGTCTTTCTTACCCAAAGGCTTAAAAAAACTCTTCACAATTATGAGAATCACGATTATCTTATTATTCGTAGCTCTGTTCCAGGTGGTAGCCGTGGAATCATCTTATTCCCAAACTACAACCGTATCAGTAAAAGCAGAGCGGATGTCCCTTATCGATCTGTTCTCCCAAATAGAAAAACAGAGCGAATTTCTGTTCTTCTACGTAGACGAAGAAGTTAAGAATGTTCAAGTCAGCATCCAGGCAAAAAACAAACAAATCGATGAAGTCCTTTCACAGGCATTAGCTAATACTGATCTGACTTACACAATCAGCGACCGCAATATCAACATCACCCGGAAAGTATATGCCGCCCAGCAAAGACAGACCAAGCATATTAGCGGTAAAGTAACGGATGTGAACGGTGAACCTATCATCGGGGCAAATGTAATCGAGAAAGGAACGACCAACGGTATTATCACCGATACAGAAGGAAGTTTCAGTCTCAACGTCGCAACATCTTCCGTACTCCAGATATCTTACATAGGATATCTCACGCAGGAAATTCAGGTAGGCAACAAAAACTTATTTGATATCAAATTAGCAGAAGACCTGCAGGGAATCGAAGAAGTTGTAGTCGTAGGTTATGGTACACAGAAAAAGGCCAACCTGACCGGTTCCGTCGCATCAGTGTCTATTAAAGATATGACCAAACGTCAGGTTGGTCAAACCTCAATGGCCCTGCAGGGCCTCATCCCGGGTGTTGCTATTACGCAACGAAGCGGACAGCCAGGTGCCGACGGTGGAAATATCAGTATCCGCGGTAAAACGACTTTGAACAACAATGATGCATTAATTTTGGTAGACGGAGTCGAAATGGGAATCAATGATATTGACCCGTCTCTGATCGAATCGATATCCGTGCTAAAAGATGCTGCCTCTTCTGCAATCTACGGTTCACGTGCTGCAAACGGTGTAATCCTGATTACCACAAAACGTGCAGAAGCGGATAAATTTACAGTTTCATATAATGGTTACGTTGGTTGGCAGAGCGCAATCGACCTACCAAACAAAGTAGGTGCGATCGACCATATGTTAATGACAAATACTGCTTATACCAATATCGGTAAATCCCCCTTGTATTCTGATGAATATATCCAGGAATACCGACAGGGAATGTTGACAAATCCGGATCGTTATCCGGATACAGACTGGTATGATGAATGTTTGACAAACAGCGGATTGATGCAGAACCACTTCGTGACATTAAGCGGCGGTTCGAAACGTATCCGTACAAATGCCAGTGTTGGCTACATGGATCAAGAAGGTATTATTGAAAACACGAACTACAAACGCTACACATTCCGTATGAATACGGACATGGATGTATCTTCAACGCTTTCTGCCCGCATTGATGCACACCTTACGATGGTAGACCAGAAAGAACCTTCCAGAAATGATGCATTCCATTGGATGAGTCGTATTCCTGCTATTCAAGCAGGTGTCCTTAGTACCGGACAATGGGGTGAAGGTTGGAATGGCGATAACCCGATTGCCTTCACAAATGACGGAGGCTTGAAGAAACAGAGAAAGCCGACCGCTGTCGTCCATCTGGGCTTAACTTACAAACCGGTAGAATGGTTGACACTCCAAGGCGACTATGCTGCCAATTATTGGGAAAATCATATTACCAACTTCACAAAGATGGTCCAGACTTACAAATATGACGGTTCTCCTTATTACCGTGCGCCACAGAAAAGTACGTTAAATGATGAAACGCAGAGAAACCTAAGGAATCTGTTAACGGCTTCCGCCACATTTGAAAAACAATTCAATGATCACGGTATCAAAGCAATGGTCGGTTATCAGCAGGAAGACCACCGGTATGATATGCACAGAGGGTATCGCGAGAACTATGCATTCCCCGACTATCCCGTATTGGATGCCGGTGGTGAAGATAACCAGAAAGCGTACGGTAATTCTTTCGAATGGTCTTTACGCTCTATCTTCGGACGTATCAACTACGATTATCAAGGTAAATACCTATTCGAAGCCAATATACGTTACGACGGTTCTTCCCGGTTTGCAGAAGGAAACAAATGGGGTGTTTTCCCATCCGTATCCGTAGGATGGCGTATATCGGAAGAAGCCTTCTGGGAACCGCTAAAAGAGGTCGTAGATAACCTTAAATTCAGAGGATCATGGGGACAATTAGGAAACCAGAATGTAATGAATGCGAATAACTCGGCAATCGATCCGTATCCATTCTCTTCCAATGTAAGCCTGGATACAAAATATGTATTCGACAAAACCATCGCATCCGGCGCTGCTATCACGAATATGGCAAACAGAAAGATCACATGGGAAACGACAACTTCCACGGATATCGGTATTGACGCGACCTTATTCGGTAAACTAAATATCACGGCCGATTACTTCTACAAAGTAACCGACGATATCCTGATGAAACTGAACGTGCCTCTTATCATCGGTATGAACGCACCTTCACAGAATGCCGGTAAAATGGAGAACAGAGGTTGGGAACTCTCTCTGAGCTACGCTGACAACGTCGGCGATTTTAACTATCGTGCATCTTTTAATATTTCTGATGTCCGTAATAAGATTTTGGATATGAAAGGAGTAAACGAAACCGGACTGACCGTTAGTCGCGAAGGACATGAAATGTATTCACTTTATGGTTTGGAAGCTATCGGCTATATCCAGCCGGAAGACTACGATGCAGACGGGAACTATCTGGGAGCGACACAATACGGAAACTTCGGCCCCGGCGATATCAAGTACAAAGACCAGAATGGTGACGGCGTGATCAACACAAGTGACCGGGTTATCATTGGCGGAACAATTCCGCGTTACACGTTCGGTTTATCTCTTTATGGTGAATATAAGGGATTTGATCTGAGTATGTTGTTCCAAGGAGTCGGCAAAGCAGACGGCTACATCAATGGTCAGGGAATCCAGACTTTTGTCGAGGGAGGAACCGTTCAAGAACAACACAAGGACTATTGGACCCCGGAAAACAGGAATGCTAAGTTCCCTCGTTTGGCATTTAATGAAACAAACAATATGCAAAACTCATCTTTCTGGATGAAGAATGCAGCATATGTCCGTATGAAAAACATACAATTGGGCTACTCATTATCAAAGAATATCTTAAGAAAAACACCGATCTCTTACCTGAGGTTCTATGTCAGTGGCGATAACTTGTTGACGATCGACAGTTTCTGGGATGGATTCGATGTTGAGGCTCCTGTCGGAAACGGAGGCTATTATCCGCAATTGAAGACGATCAGCTTCGGTATAGATCTTAAGTTTTAATGTTCACCTTTAAATTAATTCGGAAAATGAAAAAAGTAATATTATATATAACTGCCGTATGTTCTGCGTTATGCATGAATTCGTGTAGCGACTACCTGGACAAGAATCCGTTGAACTCTCCTTCGGACCAGACTTTCCTGGCGACTGAGACTGAAATGCAAATGGCACTGGCTTCCTGCTATTCCGCCTTATGGACCAACTGGGAAACCATGACATTCTTTTTGGCTTTGGATGCAGCATCCGACATAGGATATGACCGTAACACTAATGCCATGCAAACGATCGCACAAGGCGCTGCGGATGCGAACAGCGATCTTGCCAGAGACTATTGGAAATCCTTCTATGCCGGTATTGCCAAATGTAATTATCTTTTAGAAAACATGTCAAGAGGAGAAGAAAATGTAGCTCCTGCGACCTATGCCCAAATCAAGGCAGAGGCCCAATTCCTCCGCGCACTTTATTATTCCTATTTAATCGAACTATACGGAGACGTACCTTTGGTTACGGAAGTGCTGACACTGGAAACGGGGCAGCAGCCGAGAAATCCGAAAAGCGAAGTCGTCGATTTCATCTTAAAGGAATATACGGAAGCTGCTGAAAACCTCCCTTCGGCCAATAACCCGACCTCTGGCCATGCGACAAAGGGTGCTGCCTTAGCTTTAAAAGCAAGAACCGCACTATACAACGAACGCTGGCAGGATGCTATTTCAGCATCACAGGCCGTTATGGCGATGGAAGGAACGGAGTATATCATCGAAGACGATTACTCCAAACTATTCAAATATGAGGGACAAACATCCAAAGAGGTGATTTTCTCCGTTCAATATTTGTTAGGGACACAGGTTCATGCGCTCTACCGTCTGTTCGGTTCCCGTAACGCATTGGCTCATACGAACAAGAAACCGGCGTATCAATTGGCCGACGCATGGGAATGCACGGACGGGAAGCAAATAGATAAGTCTCCGCTGTTCGATCCGAAACACCCGTACAAAAACAGAGACCCGCGCTTAGAGTTCACATTAGCAGTTTCCGGTTCAGAATTCCTGGGATTCCAGTTTGAGACTCACGGCGATAGCTGCTCTGTTGGAATTATATGACAAACCAACGGGTAGACAACTTGGAGGCAACTCATGCGTATGCCACATTTACCGGTATCTGCTGGCGTAAATATGCCAACATTGAAGACAAAGATGCACTGAACGATTGTGACATGAATACGATCCTGATCCGCTATCCGGAAGTATTGCTGACCTATGCCGAAGCAAAAATCAAAGCCGGGGAAATCGATGCATCCGTATTGGATGCCATCAATAAGGTGCGCCGCCGTCCTTCTGTCAACATGCCTCCTATTACGACAACCGATCCCAACGAACTGTTTTATGCTGTTGCCCGCGAACGCAAATATGAGTTTGCCGGTGAAGGCTTGCGATTGTTCGACATCCGTCGCTGGAAAATTGCTGAAGTTGTAATGAATCAGCCTCTTTTAGGACGAATGAAAAAGTCATATCCGGACAAAGCGCCGCGCATGGACGAATGGGGAACCGCTTTCTATGAAGCATACCTATTGCCGAAAGTGGTGAATCGGCTGACTTTAAGATGCGTATCGTTGATATTCGCAAATTCGACAAAAACAGGGATTACCTGTGGCCGATTCCATATATTGAAAGACAAACAAATCCGAGTTTGACACAAAATCCGAATTACGAATAAACTCGTATCTCTCTCCTATATTTACCCCGGATGTAACATCTGTTTTCCCGGAATGCATATCAAGTTACATCCGGGGTAATTATCCCTCATCTATATCATTTATCCTATTCTAACTTAGAATTAACTATATATGAAATACACTATTATTTCTCTTATTCTATGTATATCCTTGTTCTCCTGCCATTCGGAAAAACAAGAAAACATATCTTCTATCAAGGAAGTTGACATTTGTATTTATGGTGGAACCTCGGCAGGCGTTGTAGCCGCCTATTCCGCTAAAAAGATGGGAAAATCCGTTATCTTGATAGAACCTGGCAAATATCTGGGTGGAATGACTACTGGTGGATTAGGTGCTACCGATATTGGAAACAAATATGCCGTTACGGGATTGGCACGCCTGTTCTATCGCCGCATCGGAGAACATTACAACAAGTTTGAACAATGGACATTCCCTCCCAGTGTAGCTACTGCCACTATGATGCGCTTTGTGAAAGATGCGGATTTAGATGTGCTATATTATCGCCGTATCACAGGGGCATCCGTACAAAACAAAAGAATAGAGGCTATTACACTGGAAGATTCGCAACAACCGGATGAGAAAACACGCATTAAAATCCGGGCCAAACAATTTATCGATTGCTCATATGAAGGTGACCTCATGGCAAAAGCCGGCGTTTCTTACTTTACGGGACGCGAAGGAAATGATGAATATGATGAAACACTCAATGGCGTTCAAATGTCTGTCTGGCACCAGTTCCCGGACGGGGTGGATCCTTACCTGAAAGAAGGAGATCCGAACAGTGGCCTTTGTTGGGGAATCCAACCTAACACATTGCAAGAACGGGGCAGCGGAGATAAACTTATACAAGCTTACAACTTCCGTTTATGCCTGACTGACAACAAAGAGAACCAACGGCCGTTTGAAAAGCCGGAAAATTACAATCCTGCTAAATATGAGTTATTGGCACGCGCTATCCGTAAAATGGACCTGCATATAGACAACTACCTGTTATTTAACTGGGGAGTCATGCCGGAGAATAAATACGATGTAAACAACCGGGGACCCTTGTCAACAGATATGATCGGAATGAACTATGATTATCCGGACGGTGATTACGCAACCCGGGAAAGGATCTGGCAAGAACATGTTGACTATACAAAAGGACTTCTTTATTTCCTCACACATGACGAGCGGGTTCCGCTTGAACTTCGCGACCAAGTCTCCCGCTTCGGATGGGCGAAAGATGAATTTGTCGATAATGACAACTTCCCGACCCAGCTGTATGTGCGTGAAGCGCGCCGTCTGAACGGGGAATATATCATGACGCAAAAGAACTGCCAGGGAGAGGAAACAGTAGGCGATGCGATCGGGATGGCAGCTACGGAATGGACTCGCACAACTGCCAGCGTATCGTTACAAACGGCATGGTAAAAAATGAAGGAGATGTGGAATATCACGGTTTTCCGCCTTATCCCATCTCGTATAAAAGCATTACGCCTAAACGTGAGGAATGCACCAATCTACTGGTTCCCGTATGTGTATCTTCCACCCATATTGCTTTCGGTTCGATCCGGATGGAGCCGGTATTTATGGTATTGGGGCAGTCGGCAGCCGTTGCATCCGCATTAGCCATCGACGACAATACGGATGTGCAAACAGTCGATGTAACCAAATTGCGCCGGATATTGAAAGAGAATCCATATCTGGACGGTTCCACACCGGAAATACAGGTCGATGACAGCGAAATTGATAAAGTAAGCAGCGCAGGCGGTTGGCGAAAGAGCTTCGGCCCCCATTATAAAAACAGTTACTTCTGGTCCGCAAACTCAAAGAACAATTGCTCCTTTACCTTTATGCCCGTCATTAAAAAAGCAGGCACATACGAAGTTTTCTTCTACTGCACGGCTCTTGCCGACCAGGAAATGCCGGAGGTCATGGCCTTCGATATAGCATGCAAAGAAGGGATCAAGCAGGTGGAAATATCTCCCAAATCCTATAAAGGCTCATGGGTGAGCTTAGGTGCATACGCTTTTGACAAGGGTGACAGGTTATCTTCTGTCACAATCGACGGCCATCGCTCAAAAGGTGCATTATTTGCCGATGCAATTATATTAGTTCCTAAAAAATAAAATCCTTATCTTTATGGCTTCTCATAAAGACCTTTATAAAAAGAAAATACCATGATTACACGACGTGATTTTTTAAAAGTAACGGCAGCCGGAGGAGCATTAGCTTCGTTAGGTAGCGTGACGGAAGCGAAAGCGACGATGCAGGCAGTGGTTCCTGATGACGGATTCTGCCATGAAACGCAACGGGAGATTCCTGTCATTGCCGATGTCGACTTGGTCGTGGCCGGAGGAAGTTCCCGCGCAGTCGCAGCAGCAGTCGCAGCAGCTAAAACCGGTTGCAAGGTCTATCTGATCGGCTATATGCCTTATTTGGGCGATGATATATGCGGCTCATTCCTTTATGACCGTCAAAAAGACGAAACACCCCAGACCGCTCTTGCCCGCAAACTTTTTGAAGAAGTCAAATCATTCAGGCCTTTGCATTACAAGACAGTGCTGGAGAACGAACTAATCGATAACAATGTTGATTTCCTGTACAGCAGTTACGTTACCAACCTGCTGGTAGACGAAAAAGGGAAACCGGCAGGCGTCGTCATCGCCAATCGCTCCGGCCGACAGGCAATCCGTTGCAAAGGGATTATCGACGCGACCCATAATGCTTCCGTTGCCCGAATGTCGGATATCCAGGTTAAAAACGCAGGGCAAGGGGCTGTCGAATTTAACTATACAGTCGTAGGTAACGGAAAAAAAGAATCGGCAAACATCACCCATGCAGAAGTCTTGCCGCTGCCGGTCCTGTCCGGCGGGAAAGAATATCCGGTGACACGATACACCTTCCTGATGCCATTGAAGAACGACTCCTACGCCGCTTTAATGGAGATCGAACAAACGGTGAGAACCCAGACTTGGGACCCGGACCAGGTAGACAGCTCAGATTTGCTATGGTATATTCCCCAGCAGGTTATTACCTGCCAAAAAGCATGTAACGAAGTATCGGGAAGCATCAGGCAACTCCCGATCGAGGCATTCCAAGCCGAAAAGTATTCGAACCTTTGGATATTAGGTCCTTGTGCCGAGCTTCCGAGAGAAAGCATGAAAACCGTTATGCGTCCTATCAATGCCGTATTTTTAGGCGAACTCTTGGGAGAAGAAATCGGATTCCGGACCCAACTTCTTTCCATGCCCGCCCAGACAATCGTATATCAAAAGAAAGTAAACGCCTCCGACTATGGACAAATCGGAGAAGTCCTCCAGCCTCTCCGCCCCCTTCTTCATAAGAATACCGTCAACTCGCCTGCCGGAGCATTACCCGTATTGGGAGAATATGACGTTGTCGTCCTCGGAGGGGGAACGGCAGGAGCTGCCGCAGGTATCTCAGCTGCCCGGCAAGGGGTCAGTACACTGGTACTTGAATATCTGCATGGGTTAGGCGGAATGGGGACAATGGGGCTGATCGGCTGTTACTGGGACGGCTTCAGGGAAGGTTTCACGGCAACCATCGATAACGGTGTACACGAAATGGCACCGGAAAACCATCCGCGCCAGCAAAAAGACTGGAAGAACCGGGCGGTGTCCGACTGGAAAATGGAATGGTACCGGAAAGAGCTCCTGAAAGCAAACGGGCAACTCTGGTTCGGCGTACTCGGATGCGGCGCATTAGTCGAAAACAATCAGGTAAAAGGGCTTGTCGTGGCAACTCCTTTCGGCCGGGGCGTTATCCGGTCAAAAGTATTGATCGACAGTACCGGAAGTGCAGATATCGCCATTGCGGCCGGAGCGCCGTTCGACTACACCGGCAAAAAGACACTTGCTGTCCAGGGAGCCGGAGCCGGTAAACGCGATCCGGGCGACTCCTACAATAACAACGACTGGTTGTTTATCGACGATACAGACATCTTGGACGTATCACGCACCTTCATCCAAGCCAAAGTGAAGATGAAAGGCCACTACGATATCGTCAAGGTTCCGCAGACACGCGAACGCCGGCGAGTAGTGGGCGAACATATCATCTCGGTCTACGACGTGCTGAATCACCGCCGTTATCCGGACACCATCTCATTCCACCAAAGTTCTTTCGATACGCACGGAATGATTGTAGATCCTTACTTCCTTCTCTCCCCGCCTATGAAGCGGCACATGATCTACGATGCCGATGTCCCGCTTCGCAGCCTTCTGCCCAAAGGACTGGAAGGTATTCTGACAACAGGGTTGGGAGCCAGTGCACACCGTGACGCGATGCCGGTTATCCGGATGCAACCCTGCCTGCAAAACCAGGGCTATGCAGTAGGTTACCTGTCCGCACAATGTGTAAAAGAGAATAAAGCACTCCGCAAAATAGACATCAGGAAAATACAAAAACACCTGGTCCGGATCGGCAACCTGCCGGAACGTGTCCTGACCGACAAGGAGTTCAAGGGCTTCAGTAACTCCGACATGCAAAAGGCCGCCCAATCGGTTTCAGACAACTACAAAGGGCTGGAAGTTCTCTTCTCCGACCCGGAACGTTGCCGGAAGCTAATTGACAAACAATTCAGCCAGACAAGCCTGCCGGACGAAAAAGCAATCCTCGCCAGCATCCTGTGCATGCTGGGAGACAAGAAAGCCGCACCAGCCCTGGAAGAAGCGATCCGCCAGTACAAGAACTGGGATCAAGGCTGGCATTACACCGGTATGCACCAGTTCGGCATGAGCCTCAGCCATCTCGACGCCTGATCACGGCGCTTGGAAAAACAGGAGAGGCATCCGCTTTACCAACCCTCTTGAATAAAGCTGGGCAGTTGACCCCGGAAGACTGTTTCTCACACTTCCGTGCCATTGCTATGGCCACGGAGTCTATCGGTAACCGGGACGCCGTTCCCGTATTGGCAAAGATGCTGACCGCTCCCGGCGTCCGTTTCCATGCCATACAGTCTTATAAAGAGGCGCAAAGCAGTGTTGTTCCGGGAGATATCGACACCTCCACCCGTAACCGTGCACTAAAGGAACTGCATCTGGCAAGAGCCCTTTACTTATGCGGAGACGAAAACGATATCGGTAAAACGATATTGGAACAATATGCCAACGGCCTGCAAGGTCATTACGCCCGTTATGCATACGAAGTATTAAACAGTAAATAAACGATTTATGAAAAAGAAAGCGATCCTACTCTCCTTCCTGTTAGGTTGTACGAGCCTGTTTGCCCAATCCTCCTACGACCTCGTCATCGTAGGCGGGAATCCGGGGGGAATCATGGCTGCCATTTCGGCCGCCCGTATGGGTAAAAAGTCTGTGATCCTCGAACGGACCCGCTATGTCGGAGGGCTTCCCGCCAACGGACTGGGGGCGACAGACATTGCAACCCGCGACGCGACGACCGGACTGTTCCGGGAGTTTGTCGACGGAGTCCGGCAATACTACGTCGACACCTACGGCCCAAACTCCGAACAGGTGAAGATGTGCAGCGACGGATACCACTTCGAACCCTCTGTCGGCGCCCGTATCTTCCAAAAGATGCTGGACGGGCAGAAAGACAAAATCACCGTCCTTACCATGCGCCAGTTCGATGCGGAAGATGAAAACATCATCATGCACGACAACCGCATCGAACGGATTCGTATCCTGAACCGCGAAACCGGGAAGATGGAAGAATACAGCGGAGACGTCTTCCTCGATGCCACCTACGAAGGTGATCTCGGAGCCGCCGCCGGAGTGCCCTTCCGTACAGGCCGCGAAGGACAAGACGAGTTTGGCGAGCCGGGTGCCGGACGCGTCTACAAATATTGGGGCGGACCGGAAGGCGACGGCAGCACGTTCCAACGGGACAATGCCGTCCAGTCCTACAACTACCGCCTCTGTCTGACTAACAACCCGTCGAATCGCATTGCCTTTGCCAAGCCCACCCGTTACAACCGGGAAGACTATGCCTCCATCGTGGAAGACGTCTGGACCGGACGTAACACCGATGCAGCCATGCAGCGCGTCACCGACGAGATGATGGAAGCGAACCGCCGACATATCAAAGCCGGTAACCCGTCCCAACTTCCGGGCGACAAATGGGGCATTGCCAAAATCACCAATATCGTCCACGTCCCGAACATGAAGACAGACGCCAACAACCAGCACGGCGTCTTCGTCTCCACCGACCTGCCGGAAGAAAACTGGCCCTGGCCGACCTCTTCCTGGGAATGGCGCGATAAGTTTGCACAGCGTCTGCGCGAATATACGGAAGGGCTCTTCTGGTTTGCCCAGAACGATCCCGAACTGCCCGCCCACTTCCGCAAAGCCGCTAAAGAATGGGGACTTTCAAAGGATGAATATACAGACAACGGGCATTTCCCGCGTCAGGTCTACGTGCGTGAAGGCCGCCGCTTCGAAGGGATGTATTTCTTCACCGCCAACGATGCCGTCCCGGTGACGATCGGCAGCCGTCCGCCCATACACGAAAGCAGCATAACAGCCAGCCACTATGCACTCGATTCGCACGCGGTACGGAAAAGAGAGACGGGACGTATCCATCTGGACGGTTTCATCAGCTACCCGTCGGCCGTTTATACTGTTCCTTATGGCGTGATGGTGCCTAAAGAGGTGGACAACCTGCTGTTGCCCGTTCCCGTTTCAGGTTCGCATATCGGATTCTCCACCCTGCGCATGGAGCCTTGTTGGATGGCAATGGGTCAGGCTGCAGGCATCGCTTCCGCCCTGTCGATAGACGAAAAGGTGAAGGTGCAGAACATCGATCTTTCCACCCTCCAGGACAACCTGGTCAACCAGAAAGCGACGCTGATGTATTTCAAAGATGTGGATTATACCGATCCCCACTTCCGCATGGTTCAATACCTGGGCCTCCGCGGTTACCTTCCCGAATGGAACGCCCGCTTGCAGGAGCCGATCGATGCAGCCACACTAACCGCCTGGAAGCGATTGAGCGGTCTCGACCTGACAGGCTTCGAAGCCGGCAAGACGACAAGACTCACTGTCCTGGAAAACATCTACCGGGAGATTAAGTAAAAGCAACGATATTCGTCAAGGGGTTGTATCAATAGTTCTGTAATGACTATTGATACAACCCCTTTTTATTGAGATCCGGTTTTAGCCTATCACCTCTCCCCGTCCGTTCATCAGCACAAACCGCTCTGTCCGGTCTGGGTTCTCGACTTTGATCTTATACGTTTCACAGCCGGATTTGCCGCTCATATAAGCACCTTCGAAGGTACAGCCTTCATAGGAGGCTGAGGTTCCCATAGTCCGCAATACTGCGTGCGGGAGGCTCTGCATATCTATTTTCCTGAATCCGTCAGAAGTTGTCTGTTCAAAGGAAGAGAATGCCGTTGTCTGTCTGCATTTCACATCCTGAGAAGCAAAGACAACCACACATGCAACAACCGTAACGACTAACGCTAAAACAATCTTTTTCATAACCTAAAAACTTTAATACCTAAATCTAAAATCTTCTTATACCTAAACTTTATCTCGACACAATACATACAAATGCCATGCCAGACGCACCAATATCCTTGAAAAGCGCAGTGCCATCCCACAAACAAACAGGACGTGTAGAAAATTTCCACACGTCCTGTATATTATTCCACAATTGCCACCCGATGAGCTTACATCTCCGGCTTGCAATAGTTCAGCACTTCCACATTACGGATCGAACTCTTGAAACTTCCCGCTTTCTCCAATGGGAAGACCAGCGTACGGACGTAATTCATCGAGTCCTTGCCGGCATTGAAGTAACGCTTTTGGATATTCAGATCCTCCTTCAGCTTGCCGTCGATATAAAGGCGGGTGGACTTTTCGTCGCCGGTGATCGTGACGGTTGCAGTCTCTTCGGGATAGAACTGGTAGTTGAATGTATTCAGATAGCCGTCACGGGCAAAGCCCAATTTGCCGGAAGCCGGATCGGAGAGATAAAAGACTGCGTCCGGCGAGCGGAACAGCTCTGTTCCTTTTTCCTCGGGAGCTGCTTTGATGTCAAAAGAAACGGTGTAATGGTAACCAATCTCCTTCAACCCTGTCGCCATTCCCGGAGTCAGTGTTTCGAGGTTATAGACGGCACGCGGTTCGGTACCGATACGGCCGGCTACGTTCACACCCGGAGCTTCACTGATTGACCGGCGGGCGCTGTTGAAGTCTTCATAAGGAGTCGTGCAATCTTTTCCGGTCCACATCTTAACCGCTAACGTTTGCATAGCAGGAAAGACGCGATAGTGGATATCCTTCGTGCTGATCCCGTTGCCGGCATGGTCGTTCCAGACGGCAAACATACCGCCTTTGATCTGCTTATGTTTTTCGGGGAACACCTCTTTCCCGATGTGCGCGGGCGTCCATTCCTTATACAACATTTCGGTGTTCAGGTAATCATAATAATAACCGGCTGCCGGGACGATATACAGATAGCCGTCGGGGATACTGATCAGGTCGTAGCCTTGCTTGATCATCTCCTTCGGGTCGGCATAGCCGTTATACCAGGCGCTCATCAGTACGTTTTGGGATTTGACAGGCGTATCGCCTTTTGCATGTGTCAAAGCTCCCCAGACACAGGCCTGCTTGCCGAAGCTTTCAACAAAGCGGATATAATGGTCGGTGAAGGCACGGAACTTCTCGACCACATCTTTCTTCTTATTCGAATATTCGTCCGTGCCGATATGCACGCGTTTACCGGCAAAGACGGGATTGCGTCCTTCTAAGTATTCGCGGAAGAGGGCGTCGACGAACTCGTATGTTTCCGGCTTGAACAGGTCGAGGTGGTCCATGCCGTACTCTTCACTACCAATCTCCGGCTTATACTGCGTCAGGGCAAGGGAATGAGCCGGAACGTCTATCTCCGGAATAATCTCCACACCTAAGCTGTCGGCCAGTTGCTGCAGGGCGATAAACTCCTTCTTCGTATAGAAGCCATCGCGGGCGGTCAGGCCGGGGAAGGTTTCGCATTCCAGGCGGAAAGCGGAATAGGTCTTATTCCAGTCGTGATTGTAGTATTGCTTGAAGGCATTATCGTTCAGGTGGATCTGGAAAGTATTCATCTTGTAGTAAGCCATCATCTTCACATAATCGCGCAACATACTCATCGGGATGAACTTACGGCCGCAATCCATCATAAAGCCGCGGATGGCATAGTCGGGATAATCGCGTGCCGTACCTTTGGGCAACGCCTGGCCGGCCTCTTGTTCGGACATCTGGAGCAAGGTGCGGGTAGCCCAGTAAAGCCCTTTGCTCTTGGGAGCGGTCACGGTGACACGATCGGTGATCTTCAGGTTATAGCCTTCTTCACCCAAGCGGCTGTCGGAAGAGAGGGAGAAGACGAAGTCGCCCGCCGACGCACCGCCCTGCACGACCTTCATCTGCCGGCCGAACATCAGCTCGTAGTCTTCGGCAAACTGCGTGGCAACACGGGCTACAGCCGGGTCTTTACCGGTGTAGACAATACGGGAGGTTGCCGCCGGGGTAAACATTCCCTGGCTCCCCCTCCACTCCTGAAGTTCAGGGATAACGAACGGTTTTTTGTTGTTAGCGGCGTCTGCCTTTCCGGGCAATAATAACAAGGCTGCAGAGAGCAGCCAATAAAGTTGTATCTTCATAGGTATTTGAATTAAAATGTGACAAAGATATATAAAAGAACGGACGTTTCTGATTGATTTATTACTTTTGCAACCAAAATCTTTCTAATGAGTTACAATTGGAACACGCGGACAGAACTTTTGTTAGGCGCCGACCGGATGGAACAGCTTGCACATAGCCATGTATTGGTCGTCGGATTAGGGGGCGTCGGCGCTTATGCTGCCGAACAGATATGCCGGGCAGGAATCGGACACATGACGATTGTCGATGCCGACACCGTGAACGAGAGCAACATCAACCGGCAACTTCCGGCCTTGCATTCCACATTAGGGATGCCGAAAGCCGAAGTCATGGCCCGTCGTTTGTTGGATATCAACCCGCGTCTGAAGCTGACCGTTATCAACGAATTCCTGCGTGACGAAAGGACGGAAGAGGTGCTTTCCGCCACCCGATACGATTTCATTGTCGACGCGATCGATTCCCTCAGTCCGAAAGTATTCCTCCTGTATCATGCTCACAGGAAAGGGATTCCGGTCGTCTCTTCCATGGGGGCGGGAGCCAAGACAGACCCGTCGCAAGTCCGGATTGCAGACATATCGAAAACCTGCAACTGCGCCCTGGCAAAAGCCGTACGCAAACGGTTACGCGGACTGGGCCTGAACAAGGGGATTCCGGTTGTTTTCTCCACAGAGATTGCGAATCCGGATGCTGTCGTAGAGGTCGAAGGCGAACAGTGCAAACGCACGACCACCGGAACTGTCTCGTATATGCCGGCGATATTCGGCTGCTATCTATCCTCATTTGTCATCCGCCAACTGGCAAATAACGAATGAGGATAATGGACAATTGACAATGAACAATTGACAATTATTTGTCATTCCGTCCAATTGTCAATTGTCAATTATCAATTGTCAATTAATAAAGGTATGATAAAGACAGAAGGAATAACCAAGAGCTTCGGCTCCCTGCAAGTACTGAAAGGCATCGACCTGACGATAGGCGAAGGCGAGGTTGTCGCTATTGTCGGCCCGAGCGGAGCAGGCAAAACAACCTTGCTGCAGATTGTCGGGACATTGGATGCGCCCGATAGCGGCAAACTATATATCAACGGGACGGAAACCGTACGTCTTTCGGAAGAAAAGCTGGCAGCTTTCCGGAACAAGAACATCGGCTTTGTCTTCCAGTTCCACCAGCTTCTGCCGGAATTCACAGCTTTAGAAAACGTGATGATCCCTGCCCTTATCGCCCGCGAAAAGCCGGCTGTGGCAGAGAAAAGAGCTAAAGAGATACTGGACTTCATGAGCCTGGCCGACCGGATGTCACATAAACCGAACGAGCTGTCAGGCGGCGAGAAACAGCGCGTAGCCGTAGCCCGCGCCCTGATCAACAATCCGTCCGTCATCCTCGCCGACGAACCCTCGGGTAGCCTGGACACCCGCAACAAAGAGGAATTGCACAAGCTATTCTTCGACCTGCGCGACCAGATGCACCAGACCTTCGTCATCGTCACGCACGACGAACAACTGGCAAACGACACGGACCGCGTAATCCACATCAAAGACGGCGTAATTCATAATTCATAATTCACAATTCATAATTCAACTATATGTCCCATCATCATAACAGAGCAACATTTGGTAGTAAAATAGGTGTAATCCTGGCAACAGTAGGCTGTGCCGTCGGACTGGGTAATATCTGGCGGTTTCCTTATATGGTCGGTTCCAACGGAGGAGCAGCATTCCTCCTTATCTACATCATTTGCATTATCTTATTAGGGCTTCCGGTGATGATCACAGAGTTTTTCATCGGACGTCATTCCCGCAAAAACGCAGCCGGCGCCTTCAAGGTTATGGCACCGGGAACAAAATGGTCTCTTATCGGCTACAACGGTGTGCTGGCGGCATTCCTGATCCTGGGCTTCTACTCGGTAGTGGCAGGCTGGACGCTCGAATATATCATGCAGGCACTGGACGGTTCACTAACGGGCAAAACAGCGGCCGAATTCAAACTGGACTTCGAGCAATTCTCATCCGGGATTGTACGGCCGATAGGCTGGACAATTGCCTTCATCGCCTTGACACATATCATCATTATCTCCGGCGTAAAAGAAGGTATCGAACGGGCATCCAAAATCATGATGCCCATGTTATTCCTGATTCTGATTGCTCTCTGCATCCGTTCGGTCACGTTGCCGAATGCCGAGAAAGGGTTGGCATTCCTGTTCAATCCGGACTTCAGCAAAATCTCCTCATCGGTTGTGCTCAGCGCAATGGGGCAAGCTTTCTTCTCGCTTAGTATCGGAATGGGATGCCTGATTACTTACTCGTCCTATTTCAAGAAAGACACGAAACTCCAGACAACGGCCCTGCAGGTCACAGTCCTGGACACGCTGGTGGCCATATTGGCAGGAGTGATGATATTCCCGGCAGTATTCAGTTTCGGCATTGCCCCGACGGCAGGTCCCGAACTGGTGTTCATCACGTTGCCGAACGTTTTCGAACAATTGCCCTTCGGCTGGATTTGGTCCACTGTCTTTTTCGTGCTGCTCGCCTTGGCGGCTTTGACTTCGACAATCTCGCTTCATGAGGTAGCGACAGCCTATGTACACGAAGAATATCATATTTCCCGAAAAAAAGCGGCCTGGTTCGTTTCAGGCGGCGTGCTGACATTAGGGATTCTCAGTTCGCTCTCATTCAGCGTGCTGAAAGAGTTCACGATCGGCGGCTTGATTTTCTTTGATGCGCTGGATTACCTGACGGCAAAAATAATGCTCCCCTTAGGTGGTATGCTGATCTGTATCTTTGTCGGAACACGTGTCGACCGCAAGATCCTGAAAGCCGAGTTGACGAACGAAGGAACCGTCCCGTTCCATTTCTTCAACACCTACGCCTTCTTCATGAAGTACATCGCTCCGGTCGCCATCGGCCTGATTTTCCTCAACGAGTTAGGACTGGTCAACAGGATTATAAAACTGTTTTAAAATACTCGGGGAAGTTCCTTGCGTATCTGCAGGGAACTCTTACCTTTGTGAAACAGTATTCATTTAATAAACAATCGCCTTATGGAAATCAAAACCATCAAGAAAAAGAGAAAACTACTTCCCGGTCTTGACATGACGCAGGAAGAATTAATGGCACGTGTCCGCAAAGCAGAGGAAGGGCCGTTCTATACTTTAGAAGAGTTCAAACAAAAGATGCAGGAATGGAAAGCCCAAAAGTACGGCCTATAAACATTTCTGATTTGTTCTATGAAAGCACTAAACAAATATTCGACTACGGAATAGAACAATTTGGAGAACTACAAGCCTTAAAATATGAATGCCTTATCTATGAAGAACTACAATTACTTCCTCACAGATATTTGGTTCATCCGGAATGCAGGCATATACCTACAATGAGCAAAATGTACCGTTCAATCATGCTACCGGCCCATTTTATCTTATACCGCATCACGGCTACTCGTATTGAAGTACTCGATATAATTTCTTATCGGGAAAGTATTTCAAAGATACAGAAAAGACGACAAATAAAATTATAACTGCTACTTATTAAATACTCGGGGAAGTTCCTTGCGTATCTGCAGGGAACTCTTACCTTTGTGGGACAGTATTCATTTAATAAACAATCGCCTTATGGAAATCAAAACCATTAGAAAAAAGAAAGTAGCAACTTCCTGTAAAGTTAAATGTAAATCCTTCCCGTCATGGGAGGAAGTGCAACAGAAAAGAGATGCAAGGAACTCCCGTTATGGATTCGACCCGGCTACCGGATGCGGGACACTTTCCGCCGAACAATTGACCGAAATGATCAGGGAAGCGGAGGAAGGCCCGTTCTATACACTTGAAGAAGGTAAACAAATGATACAACAATGGAGGGAACAAAGGCAAAACCGGTAATCGCTTCATTGCTTTTTTATTCATCCGTTGACCAAATCTTTACTTATGGAAAAATGACCTTCGGTGAACAAACAGCAATCAAGTACGAGAACCTGACGCATCTCCCATATCAAACAATTAAGAAACATCAAACCATAAATAAATCAAACTATGAACTGGCGAGACCTTCTCTATTTCTCCAAAGGCGAAAGGCGGGCATTGACCTTGCTGCTTTGCCTGATTACAATCTCTTGGATTTTATTGCTTTGGACGGGCAAAAAAGCGATGCCTGTCGCTTTGGAAACGGATGCCCATCGGACAGGAAACCGACTGGCATCGGACGAAAAACGGATCATCATCGGAAAAGACACTTCCGAAAGGGAAAAAGAATCCATCCGAAAGGAATCCGAATTACACCCGAAGGGGAAGAAAAATACCCATAAAGAAAACGCTCCTTTCCCAACAAAGAAAACACGGAAAGAATACAAGCCGTACGTCCGGACAGAGAAGTTCCCGGAAGGGACGCTTGTCGAACTGAATGCAGCCGACACGACCACCCTGAAGAAAGTTCCCGGCATCGGCAGCACCTTCGCCCGCCGGATTGTAAAATACAGGGAACTGTTGGGCGGATTCTACACCGTCGGCCAATTGTCGGAAGTGTATGGCATCGACGAAGAGCGCTATACTGCCCTCGCCCCCTGGTTCTTCACCGACACACTGTACATCCGCAAACTGAATGTCAACACCCTGCCCGCCGCAGACCTCCGCCGTCATCCTTACCTCGACTACCGGCAGGCAAAAGCCATCGAACAGCTCCGCAAACAAAAAAGCAGACTCTCCGGATGGGAGAACCTGCAACTGATAGAAGAATTTACAGATATGGACAGGAAGCGGCTCAAGCCATATCTATCGTTCGAATGAGAAACTGAGACTAAAAAAAAGGGCATCCTCTCGGACGCCCTTTCTCATTCAATACTAAAACTCTCTTATATATGGATTAGTATACATTTACCTTGGTAACAATCGTATTGCCGGCATTGGTT